>NZ_KB895570.1:0-56079 GCF_000374885.1 Bacillus sp. 105MF
GCTACTTCCTAAACATTGTTCCTCATTTACCAACCTGTTTATGCTTTTTTCAAACTTTGCAACAGAACCCTCAATTTTTATATTTATTGGACAGATGATTACTCCAAAATCGATGGATGCTCCTTCTACCCCATGGAGATGTGGTGATTACCCTTATAGAGCCTGCATCTAATCTCGTTTACTGATGAAATCTTTATAAGCGGCAATTTTATATTCAAGCATCTCATCTGCAGATTTTAATGTTCTGATTTGTTTCTTAATAGCGTCTTTATGTTCTTCTAAAAGGCTTAATCGCTCTAGTGTAGTATGTTCTCCTTCTAAAACTAATGAAGCATACTTCTTTATTTTCGCGATAGGCATTTGTGTTTCTTTTAACTTGATAACAAATTGTAGCCATTTAATATGTGAATCGTTATATCGCCTGTCTCCGCTGGCATCACGAACCGGAGTTATAATTTTTTCCTTTTCGTAATACCGCAATGTATGTGTACTTATCCCTAAAATTTTAGCCACTTCACCAATGGTGTGCATAAGAAACCTCCAGATTAATTTTTTTCTTGACTTAGAGTTAACTCTAATCATTATAATCAACTCATAGTTCGTTTGCAATAAAATCAATTGGATAAAATTCAGGAGGGATTTATATGAAATATACAGTTATTACGGGTGCCAGTTCAGGAATTGGATATGAAACGGCTCTTGCTTTTGCGGCTCGCGGAAAAAACTTAATCATAGCAGCTCGCAGAACGGAGGAATTGGAAAAGCTAAAATCAAAAGTGGCTGACGTTAACGCAGACCTGGATGTTGTCATTCGAACTGTTGATTTATCTGTTACCACAAATGTTTATGCATTCTACGAAAGTCTTCAGGACTATCAGATCGAGACCTGGATCAACAATGCTGGATTTGGAAACTTTGCTTCCGTTGGGGAACAAAATTTAAATAAGATTGAGACGATGCTTCATTTGAATATTGAAGCCTTAACCTTGTTGTCCTCTCTTTATGTGCGTGACTATGCAGATGTTAAAGAAACGCAAATCATCAATATTTCTTCAGGAGGAGGATATCTGATTGTTGCCGATGCTGTGACCTACTGCGCGACAAAGTTCTATGTAAGTGCCTTTACAGAAGGGCTTGCACAAGAATTGAAAGGAAAAGGAGCAGCCATGCAAGCAAAAGTCTTGGCCCCTGCTGCAACAGAGACCGAATTTGCGAAACGCTCCTATGATGTTGATAATTTTGAATATGATGGTATTGTTCCAAAGTTCCATACAGCTGAACAAATGGCCGGTTTCTTACTGGATTTATATGACAGTGAGAAGGTGGTAGGAATTGTGAATGGAGAAACGTATGACTTCGAATTAAGAGATCCAATTTATCCGTATGTGACGCGGACAAGAAACTAGTCTTTTAAAATCCAAACATCACAAAAAGCCGATAGTTCCTTAGCGTATATTTTCGTTAAAATGTGGCGGTAATTCTAGTAAATCTTTTGCATTTACGATAGATATATTAAAAATAATCATTTAGCTTTAACACAATATTATCGTTGGTATCAAGTATATGAAGTTTCGCTTAACAAAGCTCGTCTAGAAAATCAGTTAGACATTTTAGAGGATGAAATTGAAATTTTATCAAGCTGGAACTTCGAAAGGTAAAATTGGTTTAGTAGACAGATTAAAAATGTTTGAAGGATGGAAAAATGCGCATCATGTTGAAAACATATCAATCAGTTGAAAGACGAGGAACTTTCATTAGAAGCTAATATTCTTTATCAAAATATACGTCCAGATAATAGTAGATAAAGCTGATTCATTATTCGGCAATTCTGAAACTTCTAGATAACGAATTACCTCTTTTTACAAAGGTGCATTTAGAACCAACAGGTACTGTAGAAAATCCACAATTTAAATCTGCCTATGCAGAAAATAGAGCAAAATCATTTATGCATTACTGGTTATATTTAATGAAAACAGCATCTGTGAACAGTGACAAATTCAAAGAACTATTAGCAGATCAATTTGAGTTAAATTTAAGTACGATTTCTAAAGTTAATACATTAAAAGGGTTTAATGAATGGTTAGCAACCATTTCTAACCAAGTAAAACAAAGCGGACATTATCCGGAAAATTTTCAGTTACAGAAAATGTAAACAACACGATGAATGCTTCTGTAGATTTTGAATGGGAAGGTGTTTCTGCTGAGAATAAGCCAATGATTGCGGAAACACATCATGAATGGGATACTTGAAAATAATTTAGATGAGCGATTTACTCGTATGAAAATGATGAAAGCAATTCAGACAAAGCCATTTCAAACAGTAGAATAATTTAAAATATAGCTTTTTTCTTTTATGATAGATAAAAGAAAAAGGCTACAGGCTTGATACGAACAAAAAAAGAATTAAGGTACTATTTAAATAAAAATCACCGATTTCCTGTACGTTAAGAAGTCAGTGATTCTTGTTATTTTTTTCTTATTTTGTTTTCTCTTAATGGTCGTAAATCTTCTATAATATATTTAGTGCATATAAAAGAGACGGAACCATAAAATCAGCAAATTAGAAAATAAAACAGGATGGGAGTCGGTTATTATGGAGCAATCAAATAAAGCGTTTAGCGAGGCATTAGTAAAATCGTTAAGAGGAGAACGAGGACATCTTCCTATCAAGAATGCTTTGTCGGATATAGACTTGGCGCTTGCGGGAAAACGCAGAGAGGAACTGCCTTATTCTATTTACCAATTAGTGAAACACATGACATACTGGCAAGATTTTCTCTTATTATCCGCTCAGGGGGAGAAGCCTGCATTGCCTGCCCATGTGAAAGAGAGCTGGCCTGAAGAAGAATGTCCTGGCAGTGAGGAAGAGTGGAAACAAATTATTCATTATTTTCTTCAAGGGATTGAACAGGCATGCACGATTGCCCAAACTGTTCAATTGGACAAACCATTGGAGAAATGGCCTGGTGAAACCCCGGGCGGTGTGCTACGCAATATTGCATCTCACAACTCCTACCATTTAGGAGAAATTGTGCTGATTCGCAGATTATTTAGTGCTTGGCCACCGCCAACAGGCGGATATCCGGTCTAAACAAGGTTATGGGTGGAACCCTTTCCTTTGAATTGATTCAATATAGTTATATTGCGGATATTAAGTGGATTTTGAGGGGAATGGAAAGTTGTAAGAAGAGTTGAACACTATTATGTGAAGAGACACCGCCTGTTAAAACAGGTGGTTTTTTGCTCTCGACCTATATTCTTTTAGGGGTTCTGTTGCAAAGTTTTCTAAATGAGACTACACTCTAGAAAAAAAGAGTACGGAGAAACACAAATGCGATATTTTAAGTAAGCGTCAAATCGTCCCCACATTTTAATATTCAATTAATGATGAGATAATCTCCTCTAAGTATTTATATACTTGAGGAGATTGAACATCTTTTGTAATTTTATTTAAAATCTATTTACGATTAGTCTTAATTCCTATTTCTAGTATAATGAGTTCCTCTTATTACAATAGTATTTGTGTTTTCGTCCTTTCCACGCTTAAGGTTTCTGGTAAGCTTAGCCATAATGAGCTGGGATTCTGCATCATCTGCACCTTCGATTTTATATAAAAATTTCTTTGCATTTTCACCTGAAAGTACTTTTATAAGCTTATCATACCAATAAATAAGCACCTTATCGTCTTTCTTAACATCATATGAAAAAATTATATCGTTAGTTTGATTCTTACCTTTATCGAACATAGCTATTCCATTCCTTTCGACCATAATGACTATTCATACTTTAGTGGGTGGTAAATAACTTTCTATTGTTAGTTTTCATAGTCGAATTCATGATTATATATATTCGTAATATCTAACCAAAAACCTTCACTATTAGACAAAAATTTCACTGTTATATGATTGTTTGAGCAAGAACTTCTTGATATCCTTGTTTTTGGTTAAAAGGTACCCATATCAAGTATCCAACATAATTGTCTTCTAGTTACAGCAAGTGGGGACAGTTTGATGCTTACGTATATACTTATCTAATGTTCCAAATTTGTTATGTTGCTTATTTAAAATAGAAAGATAACTTTTCTGGAACCAATCCTAGGAAAAATGAATTTTAAAAATTTCTTCGTTTGATTTACGTTTTTCATTTTGCATATATAAACATAAAATGAGAGAAATAAATGATTCGGAAGAACTAGATATGGAAAATAAAATTTATGTAAGTGACGTAATTACTACAGATGTGTATGTGTCAAAGTTCTATAATGAAAATGAAATCGAACGTTCAAGAGAATCTGTATTAAAATTTACAAAAAGAAATGTAGATTAAGTAAATTTACGGGAGTTTATTAGGCTGACAGGATGCGGATGTCATACAGGTTATCAGTAAATAACAATTTTTAATTTTGATGAGTATGTTGGCTTATCAAAAAATGATAAAATAGTTACCGCAATGGTAAAATTTTATCATGATAAAAAAGAAAGGGGAATCTCTATGAAATTGCTACGTTCATTTCTCATTCTCACTCTTGTTGTATTGTTAAGCGCATGCAATACAGCAACAAAAGTCACAAAGGTTCAAAAAAATGGCGAAACGACTTTAAAAATTGGCTCCCTGCAAGGATATCACGATGTGCAAACGATTAAAGCTGAAAAAGGAAATGTGGAAATTCCTTATGAGGCAGCCGTTGAAGAAGGTACGATTTTATTGCAAGTCACAAAAGACGATAAGGTCATTTATGAAGAAGAAGTCACTTCTCAAAAAGAAGGTTTGCTTTCTTTTGAAGCGCCAAAATCCGGATCATATGATTTAATTGTACGCGTGAAGAGTGAAGAAGAGAAAGCGAAAGGAATTCAAATACATACGAAGCTATGAAAAATCGGCAAGCGGAGTGTACCCGCTTGCCGTTTCGCTCGTTCCTTAGGATTTCACAGTTTTCGTCATGCCTCACGTACGATAAAAGGGATAGAAACGCTTCATGCTATATACAAACAAAGACGGAGTCTTCAATCAGACTCCGTCTTTTCGACGTATAACGAATTACAGAATTTATTATCGGTTTCATAAAATTTGACCACAATCTTCCCATGTCTCTATGTGTAAAAAAACTTTGCAACAGACCCAATAAAATTATCAAACTTTTTTATAAAGAAATGAATCGATTACATTAAATAAGAGCATGTTTTGATCAATCTTTTTTCAAAACATGCTCTTTAGACTTGTCTTTATATCAAGGTTATTAGTAATAATTTAATCAAACTTTATTTTAAAGCTACAAGTATATCCAAGTTTAAGAGATTTTTTTGCACCAGAACCAGATTTTTCTTATATTTTTTTAATAATCCTATTAAGTTTTTTGTAAAATTCACCTTTTGTTTTTACATGATTAAACTGATTCGGATTCATATTAGCTTTTTGAGAGAGTGCTACAATCTCTTCTTTTGTAATTGAATCTTTAGTATTTATAGATGCTATATTTGTATATTTTCCATCTTCTGTTTTTGGAATTTCTAAAATTCCTTTATTTACAAGATCCACTACAGCCTTATGCTCTGAAGAATGTGTATCTACACCGGTAATTTTCCAATTATGCATAACTTTTGGCGTGTATACACCATTCTTTACCTCTTTTAAATATGTAATAGCAAGGTTACGAATGGTTCCACCTGTTTCTCCGAATGCATTCTCTTGTTTAGATGACCAAATTTGTTCAAACTTACGTCCCTCTAAAGCTCCCCCTTTTGCCTGAAGAGCCTCCATTCTATATGCATTCATTCCCAGCGTCATAACATCGCTCATTTTGATTGGTTTATTTGTACGAATAGATCGTAAATTTGTAATTCTACTTCCATATGGTTTTGTTAAGTCAATTTCGTATTTTACGCCTCCAAAGAAATCGTTCGTACTGTATTTAGACGCACGGCGGGTTTTATCAAAGCTAACTGTTACATCTCCGGCACGAGATGAGTTAAAATACCCTGCCGCCCATTCCATGTAGTCTTTTAAATCATTCCCAGTTATCTTATATACTGTAATTTCTCCCAAAGCATATTGGTAATTATACGCAATATCTTTCTTCTTAATAGGACCTACATCCAAACGGGCATAATCGTTATCAATTTGATGGGCTACTACATCTGCTTTGCTGTAATAGAGCATGACTTCATGAAAAAAATCTGATAAAGGTGTCTCTTGAATTTGCACACTTGGAATACCCTTTATTTCATTTTCAGGAACAAGATTTCTACCCTTTAATTGAGCGACTACAACATTTGCATCTCCTCTCGCATACTCGTGAAAAGGTGTTAGTGTTGCTTCAAGTGTAGGATCAGATAATACCGTTGTTCCATCAGCATTTTTTACAGGTAAAGCGGTAGCTGTTTTATCTTTTAAAACCAGCTTCCCATCTTGCTTTGTAAAAGTAAGGTCAATACGTGAGATATGCGTTCCATATTTATCTGGTTCTGTAATAATAACACCATTTACAACTTCTTTTTTAACAAGTTTATGCATATGAGCTGCAAAAATAGCGCTTATTTCCGGACAAGCATTCGCAATATCTTGAACCCCAGTACCAGGGATTCCATTCTCATTTTCTAGTCCCATATGCATAACCCCTACCATTACATCTACTTTACCTTCTAATTCTTTAATTACCTTTTTTGTCTCTTCTACTGGATTTTTCACCACTAAACCAGCCAAATGATCTGTCCCTTTTTCAAAATCACTAATCATTGGTGTATTCATGCCAATAATCCCAACTTTAATTCCACCTTTTTCAACAATCGTATATGCAGGAAGAAAACGCTCTCCATTCTCCTTATAAATATTTCCTGCTAACGTCTTTCCCTTATATTGCTCACTAACTTTTTTCAATGTATCTAATCCAAAGTTGAATTCATGATTTCCAAATGCCCAAGCATCATATCCCATTGCGTTCATCGCTACCATCATTGGAGATTGTGGCTTATCATTGAATAATTCTACTGAGTTTCCTTGAATTGTATCCCCGGCATCTAATAATATGGTATTTGGATTTTCTTGACGTACCTTCTTTATAACCGTATAAAGCTGCGTTAAACTTCCACTCATATTTGCACCATCAAGCGCATAATCCCAAGGCATAAATCTACCATGAATATCTGCAGTACCCAATAATGTAATATTAACATCAGATTCCTCAGCTTTAGAGATAGCTGGTTTGACTGTTACTGCTGTTCCAAGAAGTATAAGAATAACAAAATAACATACATAGTTCTTCCATTTCATTTTTGGCATAATAACAATATTTCTCCCCTTTTTGTACTGTCATAAAGTTGCTTGAACTTTAAAAATGTAACTTATTATTTGGAAAACTTCAACTATAAAAGATAATTTTGGAGGTTCTGGTGCAAAAAAATCTCTTAAACTTGGACATACTGATATTACTACTCTAGAAAAGGTGTGTGATCAGTATGGAAAAGGAAAATTTGTTCAAATGGAAGCATTATCAGCCGGAACTAATCTTATTAACAGTAAGGTGGTACCTACGGTACAATTTGAGCTTTCGTAACCTGGTGGAAATGATGGAGGAAAGAGGCTTATCAATTGCTCACACAACGATTATGCGCTGGGTTCATCAATATGGGCGCCTCAATTAGAAGAAAAAGTACGATATCACCTTAAATCAATAAATGACTCATGGAGAGTCGATGAAATCTATATTAAAGTAAAAGGACAATGGTGTTATTTATATCGTGCCATTGACAAAGAGGGGCAAACGCTTGATATTCAACTGCGTAAAAAGAGAGAGACACAAGCGGCATATGCTTTTATGAAAAGACTGGTTCGAACTTATGGAGAACCAACGGTTCTGACTACAGATAAGGCTCCTTCTTGAATTTACGCATTTAAAAAATTACAGAGGATAGACTTTTACAAAAATACCTTTCATCAAAATTAATTATTTTGTGTGAATTTTCTTGAAAAATACCCTAAAAATGTTGATGATGTGGTAAGATTATAGATGAAAAAGAGTATGAATTCACGTTGTAGCGTGAATTCATAAGAAAGAAGCCAATTTGTATAGGAATTGGCTTCTTTCTTAAGTTCGAATAAAAACAGAATTGTCTTTAAATCTTTATTAGGGGAAAGTTTTAAAGAAGAATTCAGCTTGGTTATAGTTTCACATAATTGTTAGATAAAGTAAATTGATATTTTTCGAGCTGAATATTCAGAATATTAATTCGGAGTATATCCATCTACAAATAAGTAATTGATGAGTTTTATAAAAGTCAGGAAAGAGAAAACTGATGCGTTGCAATTTCTTTCATTCATCCATTAATGGAATGAATGAAAGAGCCGAGATTATTTACATTGGATAAGACTTCAGATAACATATGGTTACACTCTTCTTGCACACATTCTCTCTTGAACCATTCCGTTGTCTTCCCCTACTATTTTAACTTCAACACTGCGTTAACCGGGTTATGATCACTGTTTTCAAACTTCAAATCATGCCCTTGTACGCTCACAATCTCCACATTTGGAGACACTAAAAATCCATCGATAATCGTAACAAAGTTCTCATCTTCGACATAGCTCTTCACATTATCACGAACTGTCCAAACAGTATCATCAACAGCCCACTGGAACCCACCATCAGTGAAATCTTCTGGCAGCTGTACTAACCACTCTGGCCATTCTTCTTTAAACTTCGGATCTTTTAACTGCACATCAGATAATAGCTGATTCCAGTCTCCGCCAAGCACGAGATAATCGCCATTTTTATAATGCTTATTCATATACTCTTTCAAAAACTCAACTTGTTGCTTTCGAATGTTTCCGCCCTTATCATATGCAGATAAATGAACGTTCACCATTCGTAAATATTTCCCGTTATCAACTGGAACCTTATGCTCAACAATCGCTCGATCTAATTCGAATAATTGACGAAGCCACATTTCTCTTCCAGGAAGCTGATACCTCGTCACTTCTTCTACTTTATATTTTGAGAACGAACCAAGTCCACTGTTCGTATATCCGTGCGGCTTCTTAATTGGCACCGGCACCCACTGCGCATTAAAGTTATAACCAAACGTAGACGCATGATCTTTCAGTCCATCTTGAAACGCCTTATACTGATTCACATCAAATGAACGAAGTGACTTCTCATCCATCTCTTGCACTAAAATAAAATCAGCATCTTCCTTTTGTAAGAAAGATAGCATATTGCTGATATTCTTTTCTGTTTGCTCTTTACTACTAGAGCGTGAACCCGTCCCTCCGTCTAAGAAGAAATCTTGATCCTTATCTAAACCGCCGTAGCCAATATTAAACGTTGTCGCCTTAAACTCTTCCCCGACCTTAAGGACGCGCTCGTTATTATTTGCCACCTTCAACTTCTCAACATCCTTATGCTTCACATCCGTAATTACCACATACGTAATAAACGCCGCGAAAGTACCAAATATTGAGCCTGTACCCCATAATAAACCTTTCAATACCTTCTTCAAGCTCATGACTCCCTTATTCTCTTTATATAGTTTGCATACGTGGTTATTTTAACATGTTCTAGACATAAACATAAAGTAACTCTAAAATATACAATAAAAGTGGTTCTGTAGCAAAGTTTTCGAAATTCAAGTACACTTTGGAAAAAGATGACGGCACAATAAAAGGCATTGAAACCATTCATGCCCTATACCAACAAAGGCGAAGTCTTCAAATAGGCTCCGCCTTTTCGGTGTATAACGAATTACAGGAATTATTAATGGTTGCATAACCATTTAACGATGCAACCCTAGATTCTCTATGTTTTGGATAACTTTGCAGCAGAACCAATTGCTTTATATTCGCTTAATTCCTGTTGTTTCTTTTTTATAAAAGAAGGAATTTTATCTTTTTTGTCTAATTATATCTAGGTTTGTAAAAAGGGATTCTACAACTTTGGAGGAATTATCAGGGTGAAATATATTTCAATTCTTGGTTCAACTGGCTCAATTGGTACGTCTGCATTAGATGTAGTCACTTCTCATCCGGAACATTTTAAAATTATTGGTTTAACAGCAAATCACAATATTGACCTTCTTGAAAAACAAATATATACATTTTACCCTCGAATTGTAAGCGTAAGTACAAAAGAATTAGCAGATGCTCTTCGGAAGCGAATTCCTACAGATACAAAAGTCGATGGATTAATTGAAGTTGCAACTCACCCTGATTCTAATCTTGTATTATCTTCAGTTGTCGGTGTCTCTGGTCTCCTTCCACCAATTGAAGCATTAAAAGCGAAAAAAGATATAGCAATTGCTAACAAAGAAACATTAGTTGCGGCAGGACATATTGTGACAGAATTAGCGAAACAAAACGGCTGCCGCTTAATTCCAGTAGACAGTGAACACTCTGCCATTTTTCAATGTTTAAATGGGGAAAATAATCAAGAAATCGAGAGGCTTATTGTTACTGCTTCAGGCGGTGCATTTCGAGATAAAACGCGCGAAGAAATGGAAATCTTACAAGCTAAAGATGCCTTAAAGCATCCCAACTGGTTAATGGGAGCAAAACTAACCATTGATTCAGCTACATTAATGAACAAAGGCTTTGAAATCATGGAAGCACGTTGGTTATTTGATATCCCTTATGAGAAAATTGATGTTTTAATTCATAAAGAAAGTATTATTCATTCTTTAGTTGAATTTATAGATGGCTCTATCATGGCACAGCTCGGTGCCCCTGACATGAGAATGCCGATTCAATATGCATTTCATTATCCAACTAGATTACAATCGGACTATAAAAAATTAAACCTATTAGAGATAGCTAGCCTACATTTTGAAAAACCAAATTTCAAAAAATTCCCTTGCCTACATTATGCGTATGAATCTGGAAAAATTGGTGGTACAACACCTGCTGTCTTAAATGCAGCGAACGAAATTGCAAATGCGCTATATTTACAAAACGAAATTTCATTTTTTGATATTGAAAAAACAATTTATTCTACTCTTGAAGCTCATCAGAGCATTGCAAAGCCAGATTTGGAAACAGTATTAGACGCCGATCATTGGGCTCGTGAATATGCAAACGAATTATTAATTAGAAAATGAAAAAAGAGCTAGAACAGAACGCGTCTTTTTTAGCTCTCCATTTTACGTGTTCTTTTGTTTTAATACATTTACGTTCACGGAATTGTAAAGAAATGTATCTAAGATATCGCATACAGAAGGATTTATAGTGAGTATTAGTTATGGTCACTGGGAAAGTTCTTTTTAATTAATATAAGCTATATATGGAATACAGAAACCTAAAAAATTGGAGGTAATTATGAAAACTTTCATATATATGGTGAGACACGGAGATTCACCGAAATCTGGAAAAGAAAGAGCGAGAGGATTAACGGAAAAAGGAAAATTAGAAGTTCAACGAATAACAGATGTATTACAAGGTGAGGGAATTGACGTTGTTATCTCAAGTCCATACAATCGTTCAATTCTAACTGTTCAGCAATTAGCGAAGCAAATAGGACAAGAAGTTTTAGTATTTGAAGACTTAAAAGAGAGAATTTTTATTGCTGAAGAGGAACGAATGTCGGATAAAGAATTATTTCCTTTGATAACAAAGTCATTCTTAGAACCCGACTTTGCTTTAACGGGAGGAGAGTCTAATGTCGACTGTCAGAAACGTGCTATAAAAGTCTTAAAAGAATTATTAAACACCTATCGAGGGCAGAAAGTAGTATTAGGCACTCATGGAGCTGTTATGACTTTGATGATGGGGTATTATGACAGTAAGTATGATTTGAATTTTTTACTACATACATCAAAACCAGATATATACAGAATGGAATTCAATGGACAGGAATTGGTGGAGGTTAAAAGATTATGGGGAATTTCATAGATTGACTATATTCATCCATAGCGTCTCCCAATGACGTGTATTATAAACAATGGGGTTACTGCGGTAACTCTTTTTCTTATGGTACTAACGGGGGATTAAGTTCAACAATCTAAAAAATTCGGTTCCTTAGCGTACAAAATTCACGGTTTGTTCTTGCTATCCCGAGATGAAATGGGAGGGAATAGTTTTTGGGCAGGATACCTTTAAAGTTATTTTTTAAATCAATCCTATTTTTTTTCTTAAGCGGTATTGTTGTTTATTCTATATTTCAGATTATTTTTGTCTGGAGTGTTTCGACAGGATTAGGGAGG
Organism: Bacillus sp. 105MF; assembly: GCF_000374885.1. Classification (NCBI taxonomy): domain Bacteria; kingdom Bacillati; phylum Bacillota; class Bacilli; order Caryophanales; family Bacillaceae; genus Bacillus; species Bacillus sp. 105MF. The sequence continues at coordinate 12,183 of NZ_KB895570.1, forward strand.
GATGATATAGTCGGATTTTCTGATAATAAGTATGTAATTGGTCGTCCACCTGTTAGCTATAACTTATATAAAAAAGATAGTGGGGAAACTATATTAGATAATGTTATTGGTTATAAAAAGGGAAAAACTAAAAGCTATGTTCGGAATGAAATTGAATTTGTAGTGATAAATGAGATAAAGGGTAGCTATGAACTGTATAAAATAGAAAAGGCTTCAGAAAAGGATATAGAACGGCTGAAAGAAATGAAGAAATTAGAATAAAAGAGACTATCTGAAAGGTAAAAATACACACTTGTTATTGTTAAATCTAAAAAATGGTTTAGACTGATAACTGAGTTTTATTTCATGAAAAGAGTCATTATTAAAATAAAGTATTAGGGGTTCAGTCCCATGCCCATCAACTTAAGAATTCAGAATTACCCCAACACGAAAAAAATTCCTAAATTAATAGGACTCTTTTTTCGTTTATCTAATCTTCAAATATAAATATTTCATCAATAGTTGTTTCTAAAATTTTTGCTATATCATGAGTTAATTGCAAAGAACGATTATATTACACTAATTTGTCGGTCTTAAAAACTTAAATACTAATAATAAAAGGCTAAATAAAATAAAAACTTGAGCATCTTGACTAGGATCACTATTATAACCATCTTGTATCTCAGTAATTAATTCATGTGTTTTCACTTATCCCATCTCCTTTTATATAGTTCACTTTGTAACAACTCTATAAATATAACTTAATATCATAATTATAATATATAAACTGAAAATACCTATAAAATCCACCTTAAATTAACCTTAAATAATTAGACCTTTTTTATCATTCATGAAAGTAAACTTTTCAATATTAGTTTACTTTCAAACCCCTTAAAATATCGAATTACAATTAAATTCCAGGTAATTGCTGTGAAATTTTTATTTTAGATCCAATAAAGATACTTTGCTAATTGTTTCATAGCAACTACACCTTAAATTTATTTATTCACTTTCTAATTATATCGTGCCTAAATAAGAAAAATTTAGTAATTATAAATCATAAAATTCATATATTTTTTATAGAAAGAATCCTTTAGGGCTTCCAACATGTTACCTCTAATATTTTATAAAAGAGGAATTATTTAACGATTTTCTCTTCAACTTAAAAAACTAAATTAATATAAATAAATAAATGAATAAATAAAAAGGAATTCCAATGAAAATAAAGAATTTATCAGTAATAAAGTTAATAATTGGTTTTTTGAAGGGGTAATTTGTGAAGCTATGGAGGGAAAAAAACTTTTAAAACAGTGGAAAGCAGATTTACAAACTATTAAAGAAGAGAAAAGAAAAAAGAAAAGGAAAAAGAGAAAAAGCACAAATAAGAAGTTTGCCATTCCTAGTAATACCGCTAATTTTATGAATGAGAATCATGTATATTATAAAAGAAACGGTGTTTGGAAACAAAGAGATAAATAGGTATTTAGAATGGGCGCAATAAATTTTGACTAAATATATAGTCAAAATTTATTGCGCCAGCGTTACTTTATGCATTTAAAAAGTTAAAGGAGAAAGGATTTTACAAAAGCACCGTTCATTGTACCCTTAAACATATGAATAATCGTATAGAACAAGACCACCGACATGTGAAACGTCGTTTTGCTAGGGCATCGGGATTTCAAACTCTCCGGCATGCTTCTCGTACAATAAAAGGCATTGAAACCATTCATGCCCTATACCAACAAAGGCGAAGTCTTCAAATAGGCTCCGCCTTTTCGGTGTATAACGAATTACAGGAATTATTAATGGTTGCATAACCATTTAACGATGCAACTCTAGATTCTCTATGTTTTGGGTAACTTTGCAACAGAACCGTGTGCTCACTTTTTTTCTCCTATTTTAGACAGGAAGAAAACTGTTTTGCCACATCCATGTATTTGCCTCCTCTCTTGTAAATTATGTTGCATAAACAAATGATCACTTCTTATAAATTGTGTTGTATTAGGTGACCCGTGTTTAACTTAAAATTTTCATAATAAAAGCAATCATATCGAAAAAATGATAATCCTCCTCTAAAATCAGTAAGAAAACTTTTAAATTACTATTTTACTGTAGAATGGAAATGATACATTAATAATTAAGGTAATACTGTTCACTATTTAATTTTAAACTATATAGAAAGATATTGAGGTGCAATAGATGATACATAATATTCCAGATGTTTATACAAAAAAAATTCTTATAGTAGATGATGAAAAAGAGATTTTAAATTTGTTGGAAGCAGTTTTAAAGAAAGAAGGGTTTCAACATATTTATACGTGTACAACAGGAGAAGAAGGAATACGCATGTGTAGGCAAGTACAGCCAGATCTTATCATATTAGATATTATGCTTCCAGATTTAGATGGATATAGTGTTTGTCAGCAAATTAGACAGTTTACATTCGTTCCAATATTCTTCTTATCGGCAAAAAATGAAGATTTAGATAAAATACTTGGATTAAGTATAGGTGGCGATGATTACATTACAAAACCTTTTAGTCCGAAAGAAGTAGCATATAAGATGAAAGCATTTTTTCGACGCAATCAATATCAAGAAAAGGCTCGGATTATGTATCAGTTTGGAGACATTACGATAGATGAGGCACAAGGGACAGTGTTAAGGGGTGATACATTACTAACTTTAACAGCAAAAGAATTTAATATATTACTATTTTTAATAAAAAACCCAAATCAAATTTTTAGTAAGGCCCGCTTATATGAAGCTGTCTGGGGCGAAACATATCTGGGGAATGACAATATTATGATGGTACATATGAGACATTTAAGAGAAAAAATAGAGGATAATCCTTCCAAACCTCATTACCTTGTAACAGTAAGGGGACTCGGATATAAACTTAATACAAAAGGTGATGCAAGATGAAGTGGAAGGTCACGAGACTATATATTACCTCATTAATAGGATTAATTATGTTTATCCTAATCGTTCAATTTTTTGCTTTTAGTTATTTAGTATTTACTTACAACCGTGAAGGAATGGACGATCCAGAGGGTTCAGTATTAGCTTTTCAAAAAGAAATCACAGTAGAAAATGGAAGTATTTCTATAACAAATAAAGGGAAAAAATTTTTGCAAGAACATGGAGCATGGTTACAAGTATTAAATCATAATAGTGATGAAGTATTTCAAATGTATAAGCCTAAAAATACACCAACTCACTATACTCCGAGTGATTTGATTTTACGCTATAAGTACGATATTGGGAATTATACAACGTTTGTGGGTAAGTTAGATAAAAGTACACAAGTAGAAAGTTACATTGTCGCTTTCCCGTCAAACCAAGCATTGCGAAAATCTGTCTATTTGAACTTCAATAATTTATCTAGCTTCTATCCATATGGGATTTTAATGTTAATAGGAGTAACAGTAGTTTGTATTTTATTATTTGCTTACATTGTGGCAAGGTATATGTCAAAACCTGTTGTCATGATAATTGAACATATTAATAAATTAAAACAAGGACAATATAAACAAGTACCGGAAGAAAAGGGAATCTATGCAGAGGTGTATACAAATCTGAATCAGTTATCACATCAACTAAAGGATATTAACGTTCAAAGAAAAAGACTAGATACGATGCGAGCAGAATGGATTATAAACATCTCTCATGATTTAAAGACACCACTTTCTTCTATTAAAGGTTATAGTGAAATTATAGGGAATCGCGAGTATAAAATCAATGTGCAAGAAATGTACCAATATGCAGAAGTAATTCAAAATAAATCAATTTATATTGAAAAGTTGATTGATGATTTAAAACTTACATATCAATTGAAGAATGCGTTGTTACCTATCCATAAAACTACAGTAGATATTGTGAATCTCACCCGAGAAACAATTATTGAATTTATGAATATGCCTCAATATGAGAATCGATTAATTGAATTTGAATGCCCTCAGGAAGAACTAATTATAAAAGCAGATCAGGGATTAATTCAACGTGTCACAGTAAACTTATTGAATAATGCGCTCATTCATACTGATGTTAAAACAGTAATACAAGTTCGTATAAAACAAACATCCGGATACATCATAGTTACGATTGAGGACAATGGTGACGGAATAAATAAAAATGATTTACCACATATTTTTGATCGATACTTCCGTGGTACAAATACAGATCCGAAAAGTGGTTCAGGTTTAGGAATGGCAATTGTAAAGGAAATCATCGTAGCTCACGGTGGAGAAATTGCAGTAGAAAGCACCAAAGGAAAAGGTACTAAAATTACACTTCAGCTTCCGTTAGAAAATTAAGCTAAACTTAAGGTCAGCTCAATTCAAGATTAAGCAAGAACTTTCATAATAAATGATAGCTTAATCAAGAAAAAGAGGTGCCAATAATGGGAACATATATCGTTGAAACAGAAGATTTGACAAAGACATATGGAGCTGTAAATAGTGTGAATCAATTACAAATGCAAGTTGGTAAGGGTGAAATTTATGGATTCTTAGGCCCAAATGGGGCTGGGAAAACGACGACAATTAGAATGTTACTGGGATTAATAAAACCAACTACAGGTAATATTAAAGTATTCAATCGAGATTTAAAAACAAATCGAATAGATATTTTAAAAGAGGTTGGCTCTCTTGTTGAATCGCCATCTTATTATGGACATTTAACAGGTCATGAAAACCTAGAAGTAATTCGGCAAATGTTACAAGTACCAAAAAAGAATATTGATGAGGTATTGCGTATTGTTCGATTAGAGAAACAAAAAGATAAACTAGTTAAACAATACTCACTTGGAATGAAGCAACGCCTTGGCATAGCGATGGCACTACTTGGAAATCCAAAATTGTTAATTTTAGATGAACCCACAAACGGATTAGACCCTGCCGGGATTCAAGAAATTCGTGAACTCATCAAACAACTGCCAAAGCAATATGATATGACAGTTGTTATTTCTAGTCATTTGCTAAATGAGATGGATCAAATTGCAACACAAGTGGGCATTATTAATAGTGGACAGCTTATTTTTCAAGACAAAATTGAAGTGTTACGCAAAAAAAGTCAGGCATCAATGAAAATACGTGTAAATGATGTAGTAAAGGCACATCAAATTTTAGAACAGCACCAAATTCATCTTGGACTTGAAGGTGATTGTCTTGTTATGCATCAACAAGAAGATCACCTTATTTCTCACATAAATCATTTATTAGTACAGCAGAATATATCAGTGTATCGAATTGAAGAAGAGAAGCATACGTTGGAAGAAATATTTCTAAGCTTAACAGAAAAAGGTGGTGTTTTATAGTGATTGCTGCCTTAAGAAGTGAATTATTGAAATTAAAAAGAAAGAAATTATTTTTAGTGGTATTTTTGATACAGTCTTTAGCATTACTTTGGTTATTTGCTATTGTGTCACAAGAAAAAAAGGAATTTCTAAATTGGGAGTCTCTTCTTTCAAGAGTAAGTATGATAAATGCATTATTTTTACCTATAATGATTGCGACAATTACATCTCGAATAATTGATTTTGAAAATAAGGGGAACACCTGGAAGCTATTGTGTACAATTCCCACATCTAGGCATCTAGTATATATAACCAAAATTATCTTTAGTCTCTTTTTTCTTGTATACGCAGGGATAATTACTATTTCTGTAATTATATTAATAGGAAAAATTCTTAATTTTGAAAGTGGAATTCCGGTGATATTATTACTGAAATACGGTTGTTTTACCATTATAGGATGTATTCCAATGGTTATTTTGCAACTCTGGATATCATTGGTAGTGAAAAATCAAGTATTTTCTTTAACGGCAGGTGTAATCGGCTCATTTCTTGGATATTTCGGGCAGATGGTTCCTTGGAAAACATGGATAATTTGGAGCTATTCATCTCTGACAAATCCAATTTCTTGGGCATTTTCCAATGGGAAAATAGTGTTCTTCCCAAACCAAGGAGTCATGATGAATCTTTTGTTAAGTTTAGGAGTTAGTTTATTATTTATCGTTCTTAGCACTGCTCATTTTTCGCAAAAAGATATTCATTAGGAGGATGCAGATATGTTATTAAGCTCATTTCGATGCGAATTATTAAAATTAAAACGTTCAAAAATATGGATTGTAATGACATTCATTCCGCTTATTTGTATTACGCTTGGACTCATAAACTTTCAAGTAAACTACGATGTCTTAATGACAGTCTCAACAAATGAGTGGGAGAAAGCTTGGACACAAGTTGGATTAATTTATGGATTATTTTTATTTCCTGTCGTAGTAAGTATTTATTGTGCGTTTGTATGCCGCTTTGAACATAGCGAGGGAAATTGGAAAAAAATAATCTCTTTACCAATTCCATTTCGATATGTGTATATGGCAAAGTTATTAGTAATCTTTATGCTAACTTTATTGACACAAGTATTTTTTTTAATTGCTTATATCTTAATTGGTAAGCTATTAGGTATTACAAGTCCTATTCCTTGGATTTCATTATTAAATTGGTCATTCAATGGATGGATTGGTACATTTTCAATTGCTGCAGTACAATTATTTCTCTCATCTTCTATAAAAAGTTTTGCTGTTCCAGTTGGAATGAGTTTTGGTTTTACATGTATAGGAATGATATTTCATTACTTAAATATCGGGTATATATGGCCATTTTCGCAACCAGGATTAGCAATGGACCCTATTCATCTAGAAGGCTTGCAGACTTTCTTTCAATTTAGTAGCTTTTATGTGTTAAGTTGCTTATTTGTTATTATATTTACTTTTGCAGGAGTTCAAAGATTTACAATAAAAGATATTATATGATGTTGATTTGAAATAAAGTCGCGATGTTTATAAAAAAGATGCGAAGCTTTACCCTTTTGGATATTTTTATCTAAAGGGGTGTTTTTATGACTAAAAGAAAAAGAACATCTGAATAAAAGGTGGATTAAGGAATTATTGAGTGACATAGAGTTGTTCTGTTAAAGGGCCATTTAATAGAATAACGACTTTTGAGCTGAATTTATTCGTTTGCGAAGTTCGAATATAACTAAATGTAAAAATATGAAAATAAATTCCTTCATCATATTGACAATGGAAACAAATTACAATAAAATCCGATTGATTAATCAATCATTTATTATGAAAGGAGCATCTAAATGGAACCTAGACTTACTAATGATGAAAAAAAGAAAAGAAAAAGATCTACTATCCTAAACGCCGCAATTAAATTATGTAGTGAGAATGGTTTTGCAGAGACAAAAGTTGCCGAAATAGCAAAAGAAGCAGGAGTTAGCTTTGGTACTGTATTTACGTATTTTGATTCAAAAGAAGCACTTTATGAGTCAGCGATTTTGGAGCCATTGGAGGAAATTAAACCATATTTTATTGAGATAGAAGAACACTTTAAAGGTGAGCCTCTTGAAGTTGTGAAGGAAATGATAGATTGCCATGTATAACTCTTTTCAATGAAAAGTGAATACCTACGTCTAATTCAGCAGGTTCTTGCGAGACCTGATCGATTTCCAAAGCTTTTTAAAGAACTAAACGATTTTGTAAATGTATTTATAGACTGTATTCATCCGGTTATTGAAGCAGGGCAAAGGCTGGGTTACTTTTATGAAGAATCACCTTCATTAGTTGCCGAGTCGTACTTATCCATCTTAAACGGAATGCGTTTAACGTTTATTGATGAATATACAAACTTGATGTGGAAGGATATAACGATACAAGCCCTGAGATTATTTGGACCTATCTCTAATAAATAAGGAGTGATTTATATGAAATTGAGAGATATACATCCCAACATCAAACTTCGCCTGGCTATGCAATTTCTAGGCAGCCTTATTTCCATGGCTGTTATACCTTTTCTGGCAATCTATTTTGCTCAGAAAATTGGAGCTACTGAAACAGGTATTATTCTTATAATAATTGTGATTAGTGGGGTCATTGGAGGTTTTATCGGGGGGCATGTTTCAGACAAAATAGGTCGGAGAAAAATAATGATTTATTCTGAACTTGGTATATTGCTTTCGTATCTGTTTATAGCACTTTGTAATTCCCCTTGGTTTAACCTTCCTTATATTTCCGTAGCATTCTTTATTATCAATATGTTTTGTGGAGGAATGTTTCAGCCAGCAGCACAAGCTATGATCATTGATGTTACTAATTCCGAATCGAGAAAGCTCGTATTTACAATTAGCTACTGGCTGGGGAATTTATCAACTGCTATTGGAGGAATCATTGGAGCATTTCTTTTTAAAAACCACTTGTTTGAGTTATTTATTGGGATTTCACTCATCTCTTTGTTATCTGTATTCATGACTATATTCTTCATCACAGAAACCTATACACCGGAACCTTCATCTACGTCTTCTAATTATAAGAAAAAATTTTCATCAATAGAGATGTTTCAAACCTATTCAAACGTTTTAAAAGATAAGCTGTTTATGTTTTATATTTTCGGAGCGATCTTGATCTTTTCCTTGGAACAGTCTTTAACAAACTATATTGGGATTCGTCTTGAAAAAGATATACCCCATCATTCAGCTTCATTGTTTGGAATAGATTTCATGCTTGATGGCACAAAGATGCTGGGTTTTCTCCGAACGGAGAATACAATTCTTGTAGTTCTCCTATCAAGTGTTGTATTATTCTTATTTAAAAAGTGGAGTGATCGCTGGACTCTAGTTACAGGAATGATGATCTTTTCTATATGCTTTAGTATTTTTGCCTTTACAAATAGCGTGTTGTTTCTTTTTATTGCCATGTTTATTGGAACAATTGGTGAACTGATGTATGTTCCTATTAAACAGGCGATGATAGGGGAACTTGCACCACCTAACGCTCGTAGCACCTATATGGCTTTTAATGGCTTGAATTTCTACGGAGCAATGATTGTATCTGCGTTGTTGATCATCGTTGGAGAGTGGATTCGTACCATATATATGGGGGGATTGCTTCTTATTCTAGGATTAACTGGTACATTTTTGTACTACATAATAACAAAAACGCTAGACTCTAAAGTTAGTGAAAAAAATGAAAGAAAAGTACCTGTTTCTTATTAAAGGGTTGTTTTTCCACTAATGCATGAAAAGAAACTAACTGGAAAACAATCTTCCGCAATCGGAGCATTTAATGGAGCATGTTTGTTGAACTAACGAAACATCATAAAGAAAATTATGGAATTTACAAAGGCAATAGGTACATAAAAAGAGAACATATTTATTAATGTTATTTAAGTTACTGAAAGGAGAAAATAGAATGAAAGATAAATTATTGAGGGTTGGAACTATTTATATTCCTGTTACCAATGTAGAACTTTCTTCAAAATGGTATGTAAACAAACTAGGTGCAGAGTTAGGCTATAAAGACGAAGACAAGGCTATTCTTAACTTTGCAAACCAAAGTTTTTTCCTGGTTAAATCCCAAGAAAATCAAAGCTTAAATTTCCACGGTTTTTGCGGTGAAGAGCGCTTCTCTTTAACATTTGAAGTTAATGGTTTAAATGCACTTGAATCAACCCATAGTGATTTTATTAAAAAAGAAATAAAAGTTGGAGAGATTGAAAACAGAGGACACACTGGAAAGAATTTTGTTTTTTATGATTTAGATGGTAATAAATTTGATGTTTGGAGTGAATTAAGTCCCATCTTCAGAGAAAAATACCTAATATCGCAATAAGAGATTTTAATTATTCAATAAACAGTAGATTTACAGAATCAGTCTGTCCAAAATCAAAAAGAGTTCATCCACCAAGTGTGTGGACTTATAGCATAAAATACGATCTCGCTAGAAATATATGCGCTATATTCTCTTTTAGTTTATCTTTGCACCAGAACCTTTATATGTACTATAAGGTAATACAGTAAGAAATACATATCAATTTGCTTAGTGATGATGAATAAGGTGTAAATTTGAATACAATATATAGATGAATAATATATAAAGGAGCTCAACTCTCAATGGCAAGAAAATTATTAACACAAAGGTTTCCTCTTTTAATTCCTATTAGAATCAGACAACGTAGGATGTTTAAAAAAATAAGAGACCGTCTTGAAGGTCATAAGTTTTCAAAAACATTTGAGCAAAATCCATTACCTTACAGGATTTATAAACATAAATCTTTGCTTATTAGAAAGTTAGGTGATACGGATATACAGCTGCAGTATAACAAAATCACCAATTTAAAGCTAGCCATCTGCAAAATAAACCAGGTTGTAATTAAACCGGGAGAAACATTTTCATTTTGGCATCTTGTTGGTAATTCCAGTGAAAAGGCTGGATATAGAGAAGGAATTATTCTAATGAATGGCGAAGCGATAAAGGGAATAGGCGGTGGTCTCTGTCAGTTAGGGAATCTTCTTTACTGGATGTTTCTTCATTCAGAGTTGGAAACAGTGGAAAGATATCGTCATAGTTTCGATCCATTCCCTGACTATGGACGTGTGATTCCATTTGGAACAGGCGCCACTTTGATGAATGGTATTATTGATCTCAAATTGAGAAACAATTCAAATATTTCCTATCAAGTCAATCTACATCTTGACGAAGAATACATCTATGGAGAAATTAGGGCATCCCAGTATCCTCCATATAAGTATTCTATCGTTGAAGAAGATCATCGTTTTGCAAAAAAAGTAGATGGCCAAGTATACAGACAAAATAAAGTTTATAAAAAAATAGTTGATCGTGTCACAGGTAACTTAGTTGACAAAGAACTAGTCATGGAAAATGATTGCTTAGTAAAATATGAAGTAGAAGATGAGAAAATTGTGGTTTCTTTATAGACAAGGATTTTCACTTATCTAAAGATATTTGAAAAAACTGCGTAGATAATTTTAAAATAAAAAGAAGACTCAACTAGATTGTTTTCTAGTTCGGTCTCCTTTTATGTATAAATTATTTCATTATAAAGGATAAAATCCCAGCAATTATGCATGTAATTCCGCCTAAAAACTGTCCTATTCCAGTGAGTTTGTCTAAAAATGATTCGTATTTTTTCGTACTATATATACCCCATAATACTAAGATTACTCCAAAAAGTATAAACGCTAGTTTTAAAATCATCGTATGGTTACCTCTGTATAATATATTTTTTTATGTATGCATTTCTTATACTTTTATTATTACATTGAAATAATAGTTAAACTATCTAATAGCCTTACATAAAGGTGACAGTTTTGTAAGATGTTTTTGAACAAATTTTATTTCAAAGCAACACGAATTGCTTTTTTTATAAGTTTGTTAATTCTACTATTAGGAAAAGTTTAACCTTAAGAATAATTGAGAAGCATTATTATATTTGTGGATTTAAAATAAAGTTTGATTAAAAATATCGTGTTAACCCGTATTCCATGATAGATAAAAAGAGTCCATTTTGAAATACTATGTAATATTAACAATACGTGTTAATAAAAGTGGTGTTGCGCATATTGAAGGTTCCCATGATGGGTTCCCTTGCTATGAATTTTATAAGCAAACAGATTTTGGTCCATTTGAGTTAATATATACACATGATTTCAGAAAAACTGGTGACACTCCAGCAGCACTAGCTGGAGAAATGGAATACAGTTTTAAAATAATAATCTAGATATAAATATGAATCAGAAGAATGTCACTATTTAAATCAAAAGCAGAAAATATTAAAGAAAAAACAATTGAATATGCGAAAGAAATTGCGATTTGTTTTGCTCAAGGTTTTTCTGTATTACCCAAAAAAAATTAGAATTACAGAGGTGTGTCTCATGACTAGTATCGTTAAAATTAGAGCAAGCGTATTTATTCCAATGTCTTGGACTGAGCCTAAGAAGGACATTCAAACGGGCAATGTGATCCAATTTGAAGGTGACTCACGTGAATTTACACCTTATGCTGTAAACGCTATGCGTTCCAGAATTGAACAAGAAGTAGTTGTAGATTTTTACAAAAAAGAAATTTTCACATATGGAAATACAGGTATAACCACAGAAAGGGTTACAACTTCAGATGGTTCCGTTAATAAAAGAACAGGAAAAGCTAGTACAGAAAATATTTTGTGTATTGATATTGTATGGAATTCTGATGACGTCAAATTTCAAATGAGTGCGAGTGCTAGCAATCCATTAAATGTATATGCACCTCCCGTTGACTACCTATTAACCGTACAGGTCAAAAAAGATGGCACTGTCCATATTGAAGGTGCACATGATGGATTCCCTTGTTATGAATTTTATAAACAAGTAAATTTTGAGCCGTTTGAAGAAATTCATACACATGATTTCAGAGAAACTGGTGATACAGCTGAAGCGCTAGGTGGAGAAATGGAGTATAGTTTTAAAAAGATATTGTAAAGGCAATATAACGCGGTTTTTAGTGAATATATAACAACGTAAGAGTAAGTAACAGGAGAAACAGAGAATGACAACAGTTTTATTTGTAAAAGCAAACAATCGCCCGGCAAACCAATCAGTTAGTGTAAAATTATACGAGGCTTTTTTAGCGAGCTACAAAGAATCACATCCAAATGATACAGTAGTAGAGCTTGATTTATACAAGGAAGAATTGCCATATGTAGGAGTAGATATGATTAATGGTACATTTAAGGCTAGTAGAGGACTTGATTTAACAACAGAAGAAGCAAAGGCTGTAGCTGTTGCTGATAAATATTTAGAGCAATTCCTTGCAGCTGATAAAGTTGTATTTGGTTTCCCGTTATGGAATTTGACAATCCCAGCTATACTACACACATATATTGATTACTTAAATCGTGCGGGCAAAACATTTAAATATACGCCAGAAGGTCCAGTAGGTCTTATTGGAAATAAGAAAATTGCATTGTTAAACGCAAGTGGTGGTGTATATTCTGAAGGACCAAAAGCTCAAATGGAAATGGCTGTTAAATATGTAGCAAGTATGATGAGCTTCTTTGGTGTAAAAGATATGGAGAAAGTAGTGATTGAAGGTCACAATCAGTTCCCTGATAAAGCAGAAGAAATTATTGCTGCAGGGCTTGAAATGGCTGTTAAAGTAGCAAGTACGTTCTAATTAATATAACATTTGTTACTCTATATAGCAGTACCAACATTTTTATAGCGGTGGTACTGCTTTTTTAGTCGCTTATCTCGCTACTTTTTTACATTTTATCTATACAGAACCAAAAAACTGAACAAGAAGTAATAAATATAGCTTTGAAAGAAATTTAAATTAAATTTCTTTCAAAGCTATAATGAATCATTTTGTAAGAGCTAAGAAACAGCATCCAACATTAGAAATGTGCTTTTTCAATTAAAGACCTTTGCCTACAAACTGCATTTCCCGCTGCAATTTCATAAACGAACGGTACATCCCAATTCTCCAAGAGACGATCATCGCAAAAGCGAGTAAGAAGAACATGCCGCTTAATTGTCCTAAATCAATTGATTGACTTAAATATGATTTGAAAGCAATACGGACAACAAGTAAACCGACTAAAATAAATATAAATGCTTTAGAAGGTATTAAATAGATGTCTTTTCCACGTATTTCAAATTTTGACGTTTTAATAAGAAAAATAGAGAAAAATAAACCAACGATAACTGCTTCTAGAATTTCTGTTGTTGTTAATCGGAATTCTGGTAAGAAGTACATGGATGCTCCCGTACTCATAAAAATTGGCGGGAGTATAATTTTTTTAAGTGTTATAGGTTTTTTTGCTGATTTTAAGCGAAGAAACATCATTCCAACAGCCATACAAAGAGCAATAATACTTGATAGAACAGCTAAGTTCATGTTTTACCTCCTTTTATCCTTTGTATGATTTTTTTAATAGAATCATAAACCAAACAAGACCGACACCGATGATAGAATGAGACATTCCTGTCATATGACTTAATCCATTAAAATCGGTTCCATGTATTTGAAGAAGTCCACGGGCCGCCATTGAAGCAACTGTTAAAACCAATCCTATATTATAGACGATGAACCACATGTTAAAACTTTTTGCTTCATGGAATGCAAATGATTTTGATAGGGCTAAGGCAATTAAGAAGAATAAAAATCCAAGAACTAACACATGTGTGTGCAACAGGTTCAGTAGAGTAGTACCTTGAATTCCTTGCGCTTTTGCATATTCTCTCGCGAATATACCTGATAATAAACCGATAATTAAATAAGTGAATGCTGCATTATATAACTTTTTCATCATATACCTCCTAAGGTAGTTTTAGCAATGTTGATTTTTGGTAATGAAACTTTATTTAAAAGCTATTTGTCATTCCGTATATAAGTCCAGAAATATATGGAATTAGCCAAATGAACCATACGATAACGCTTAGTGTGTGGAATGTTGTCATCATTTTTGTATCTTTTTTTATTAACACAATTGTTGCCCAAACAGCATGGAATAGCATAAGTAAAATGGCTGATAAGCCTGTTATGCCATGGACGCTGAACAGGGATCCTGCTTCTGCCATTTTCTCCATTAATGTGGTCCCGATCGTATCACATACGAGTCCAAGCCAGAAAATAATGACATGCCAAAATTTTAATGTCTCTTGAAATTTTTCACTCCATACTCCGATTGTATAAAAAATGAGTGCAGCTGTAATAAATGTAATAGCAGATGCTAACACGTTCATCATTCCTTTCTAACAGTCAGTTGCTTTATATAAAGCATGTTACATGAGAATTATGAATAGAATATGAACGCAATATTACATATGAATTTCGCTGGATTATTACATTTGAATTCAATTATGTTGTAAACAAAAAATTAAAATGTGCTGTTAATTAAAGAAGACTTTCTTATCCCCTAAATAGGGGATAAGAAAGTCTTTTTAGGTCATCGCTATTGTACAGGTGTTCTTATACTTCGTTTTCTCGTAGTAATTTTCCATCGCGAAGTATTAAAATTCGATCACATACATCAAGCATTTTTTCATCGTGTGTAATCATAATTGCTGCTTTTTTATTTTTCTTAACTTCATGTTTCATTCGTTCAACTACTTCTCTAGCACGTTTTGAGTCAAGACTAGCAGTAGGTTCATCAGCTAAAATTAAGTCTGGATTATTCATAAATGCACGAGCAATGGCTACACGTTGTTTTTCACCACCTGAAAGTTGATTTGGATAATGATTCATTCGATGTGATAATCCAAAAGTTTTCAGCAATTGTTCTGCAAGTTTACCAGCTTCTTTTTTATCTTCTCCCTTTAACTTAGCGATATATAAGAGTTGTTCTTTCACTGTTAAGAAAGGTACGAGGTTTGCAAATTGAAATATAAATCCGATTTTTCTTAAACGAATATCGGTCATCTCTTTTTCTGATAAGCTTGTTATATTTTGACCAGAAATATAAATATTTCCTTTAGAAGGGGATAAAAGTGCACCTGCGATGGAAAGCAATGTACTTTTCCCAGAACCAGACGGACCAACAATGCCGATAAATTCGCCTTCTTTTATATCTAACGTAATTGGGTGCAAAGCTGTTACTTCTGTATCTCCTTCTCCATATACTTTACTTACTTGATCCAACTTTAATAATGACGATGGGGTATCCCATTTTAATTCTGTTACCATTACATGCCACCTCCGATTGCTTCTAATGCATCTACTTTTAATACTTGATATAGAGAGATTAGTGTACCGAATATACTAATTAAGATAAAGATACCTGCATATTGCAAGATTGTTGTTGTTGTTAATAAGAACGGCATACTAGCTGGTAAAACAGCCTGTACTGCAAAGATTAAGCCAATGCCGATTATAAGAGCAACACCAGATAAGAATATAGACTGTACAACTAAACTATTTGCTAAATATGAGTTTTTTGTTCCGATTGCTTTTAATACACCTAATTGATGTGTTTTTTGTAATGTAATGACATAGAAGAAAACGCCAATTAATAATGCTGAAATTACAAGTAAAAACGCAATAATCATCGTTAATGTTCCTTGTTCTTCTTTATAACCTGGAATACTTTGCAGTACTTCTTTTTTATCAACAACTGTTGCATTATCAATTTTTTTATCAGTATTTAGGGCGATTACACTGTAATCTTTTTGATGTGGCAGTGCAATGCTGTCCCATACATTTTCATTCATATGAACAACAGGTGCATGACTAAACATTTGATTTTGTGTAAATCCGACAACTTTGAAAACCTTTTGAGAAACAGGATCTACTAGTTCATCTCCAAGCTTTATCCCTTTTTCCTTGATGGATTCATCAGCAATGATTTCATTGTTTTCTAAAGTACCGTTTTTTCCTTCAATAACTTTTGGGGCAATGAATGAATCTTGTTTACTTGAAAAAATAGCAACATCAACTTTATTTGAACTGCCTTCTTTTTCAAATGTTGCGACCTTAATATGCATTGGAACCGCATCTTTTGCATCAACCTGTGCCAATACTTTATCTACATCCTCTTTCTTAATTTGGGAGCGTAATAATTTACCCTCTGCATCATTTGATAATATAAACTTGTCTGCTTTCATTTCGATAATAGAAGAGGCATTAGCATGAGATAAACCATTTGCTAGACCTGATATAATAAGTACAAGAAATGATAATAACATCATGATTGTGCCGATTAATCCGTACCGTAATTTCGATTGTTTTAATTCTTTAAGTGCTAAAAACATTAGGTTCATTCCTCCTTGTTTCATTCTATGTTCTTATCATAAAGAGGAAATATGAACGGAATATGAACAAAAGGTTACAAAAGACGGGTATACAGTTTATATATAAATATGTTACAGAAAAAGAAGATAACTCCCTATTGTATAAAGGAAGTTATCTTCTTTTTGATCGCTGTATATTAATAAAAATTTTGTTTTTTGTTCAAAGTAGGTATTTTTTCAGTAGGCTTAGTGAATGCAGGTTATTTTTTATTTTGCATATGAATAGTCCCTTCTTGTTGTTTCGGAAGGTAAATAGAAAAAATCGTTCCTTTTCCAAGTTCACTATCCACTGTTATTGCTCCGCTATGAAGGTCAATGACTTTTTTTACAATAGAAAGACCTAATCCACTTCCATTTACATTTCTGTTTCGGGCAGTATCGACTTTATGAAATCGATCAAATATTTTTTTTATTTCATTTTCAGGTATACCAATACCCATATCAGTAATCGAAATGCGCCATTCTGTTTCCAGCTCTTCTGCTTCAAATGCAATCGTTCCGCCGCTTTCTGTAAATTTGATACTATTGGTAAATAAATTCATCCATACTTGATGGAGCAAGTTTTCGTCTCCGTAAATTTGCATGTTGGGAACATCCATTTCAACTGCAAGTTCTTTCGTTCTCCATTCCCATTCAAGCATAAAAATAGTATCTTTTATTTGCTTCCCAAGATCAAAAGATTGCTTACGTAAAGTAAGATCTTCTTTATCAAGTGATGCAAGTATTAATAATTGTTTGCATAAACTGGACATGCGTCGACTTTCTGATTCGATGATTTCTAGGTAATGTGTCTGCTCAGATTTCGTTAAATCATTAGTTTGTAATGTTTTTGAAAATCCTTGAATAGATGATAATGGTGACTGAAATTCATGTGAAACATTCGAAACAAATTCTTGTCGCATCTGCTCTGAATTTCGTAATCTTTTGGCCATTTTACGAAAGCTAGTTGCAAGCGTTCCAATCTCATCTCGGCGATTTTCTGGTAGTGCTAAATCATAGTTACCACATGCAACCTCTTTTGTCGCATGTGTAAATCTTTGAATAGGACGAACGACAAAGCGGGTAGCTATCGCGATACAAATTAGACTGATTATGATAATTAATCCTAATAAAACAGCATAGAAAATACGTAATTCTCCAAATTGCTGTTGAATATCCGGACGAATAAATAGCGCATACCCCTTACCATTGTTTTCGATAGGGATCCCAATACTATTCAAAAGTGTATTATCAAAAAAGCCAGTAGCAAATAAACGATTAGGATACGTTGCAATTCCATTGTATATATTTCCTTTTAATACATGTTCAATTGTCTCTTTACTAATATTCATTTTCTTGAAATTATCATCGTACTGCTTGCCTTGTTTTTTATCGTCTACTACGTAAATTTCAAAGCCAAGGTTAGAAATAGACTGTAAATAACCATCTTTATTTTGTTCTGTATTTTTCTCATATAAATATTTTACTTCTTGTGCGTATTTTAAAATTTTCTCGCTGTTATATGGTTTTAAATAAACATGATAATATACATTTGTAAGTAAAAATGCCAATATACTACTAACCAGCATAATAAAAACTGATATGATAACAAATCTAGCATATAATGAGCGCATATTTTTTCACCTCTAATTTATCGTTCTATTTTTTGAAAGTAAGACCTCCCGTATCAAGATTTTGAGAAAACACAGAAGATAGGAGGGAGTTGACTGCTGGCATGTGCCTGAGCAGTAGGGGGGAAAGAAAAACTTCCACTGATGGAAGTTTCACTTTATATAAAATGATGATCACAAATGATATAAGGAATTGGAAAATCCAACAAAGTGAAAAATGTAATAAGCATAAGTGTTCCTTCTTTCACTTTTATAGAATAAGAGATGTTTATGAACAGAAGATGAACATGTTATTACAATTTCTAAGAAAATGAAAAGTGTGCTGTCAATAAAACTGACAGCACACTTCTCGTTTCATTAAAACGATGAACCATTACAAGATAAATATGATTTTTTATATAAAAATACAATTGATTTGTATGAAAAAACGGAATGATTAGTGAAAAAGGATGCACAAATATATTATTCGTTTTATGAAATAACTTGCCAAAAAAGTAAAAAAAGTGTGCAACTAATTCAAAGAACCCTGTTCTTATGTGATTTGTCAGTAGCGGGCTTTTTTCTTTTTTGACAGGGGAGTTTTATGTCAAATAAAATATACATTACTACATTGTTTATGTATATTTTATTATACAGTATTAATAAAGAATAGTTGCCTATTCATAAGATATAACATTGGCACAGTTTTTGCTTATATTACATTAAAGGAAGGGGGAAGTAAATTCAAGCAATAAGTATGATGTATCATTAGTAGTAAAAAAGTGACTTACCATTATATCACTAATTTTACTAGTATCAATAGGGGGGCTGTTTAATAAAGACAGATTGAACAATTCATTTTTAAAAAGTCTGAATTTTCGATCTATTAAAAAGGAGGCAACAGCATGGTGAAATACTCGAAATTTTATAAATTGATGCTGGGCGTTGGACTTGTTACTATATCATGTAATGGATTGCAAGTTCAAGCAGAGACAAAAGAGAAATATACGAAGAATACATTACAAATGGAGCCGATAGGGTTAAGGCAATCTCCTGATGAGTTGGCACACTCTTCGAACATACAAGAAAGTACTTCATTTACAAAACGGTTAAAGTTAGCAGAACTATCGCAGCGTCCACCAATGCCAAAAGAGAATACTAAACAGTTAGTTGAAGAAAGAAAATATTCGATGGCTGAATTGAATCAATTAAGCAACAAACAATTAGCCGATCTTCTTGTGACAATTAAATGGAATCAAATTCCGGAATTATTTCAGTTTAATAATGATAGTTTGAAATTCTATCAAGATGATAGCCGTATGCAAGCACTCATTGATAAACTAGCAGAACAAGGTCAAACGTATACGAAAGATGATTCAAAAGGAGTTGAGACATTAGTAGAAGTTATACGCTCGGGTTTTTATTTAGGCTTTTATCATCAAGAATTAAGTAAACTAAGTGAGCGTAGCTATCATGACAAATGTTTACCAGCGTTAAAAACAATTGCGAAGAACCCGAATTTTAAACTTGGTACATCAGAACAAAATAAAGTAATTTCGTCGTATGGAATGTTAATTGGAGGCGCGTCGGCTGATGTTGAAATAATTCAATATGCTGCTGGAATTCTTAAACAATATAATGATAATCTTTCTACGTTTATTGAAGATCGGACAAAAGGTGATGCTATATATAACTTGATGAAAGAAATTGATTATGATGTTCAGTCGTATATGTATACTACGGACAAAGAACCAAAAGATACGATGTGGTATAAGAACATCGATAGCTTTATTAATGAAGTAAGTCGTTTTGCACTAATTGGTACGGTAACGGATAAAAATGAATGGTTAATTAATAATGGCATTTACTATGCTAGCCGATTTGGCAAGTTTCATAGTACACCAACAAAAGGACAGCAAGTTGTTACAGAAGCGATGCGTATTTATCCATATTTAGGACAACAATATTTTGTTGCGGCAGAACAAATCACTACAAATTATGGCGGAGTAGATGCAAACGGAAAGACAATAAATTTAGATAAAATTAGAGAAGATGGCAAGCAAAAATATTTGCCGAAAACGTATACATTTGATGACGGGGCAATTGTCTTTAAAGCGGGAGATAAGGTTACTGAAGAGAAAATTAAACGTTTGTATTGGGCAGCAAAAGA
Organism: Bacillus sp. 105MF; assembly: GCF_000374885.1. Classification (NCBI taxonomy): domain Bacteria; kingdom Bacillati; phylum Bacillota; class Bacilli; order Caryophanales; family Bacillaceae; genus Bacillus; species Bacillus sp. 105MF. The sequence goes on from NZ_KB895570.1 coordinate 32,549, forward strand.
AGTGAAAGCACAATTTTATCGTACAGTTGGTAGTGATAAGCCACTTGAAAGTGGACATGCTGATGATATGTTAACAATGGTGATTTACAATAGTCCGGATGAATATCAATTTAATCGTCAATTGTACGGCTATGAAACAAATAATGGTGGAATTTACATTGAAGGAATCGGAACTTTCTTTACATATGAACGTACACCGCAGCAGAGTATTTATAGTTTAGAAGAATTGTTCCGTCATGAATTTACACACTATTTGCAAGGAAGATATGAAGTGCCCGGGTTATGGGGACAAGGAGAACTATATCAAAATGAACGCTTGACTTGGTTTGAAGAAGGAAATGCGGAATTCTTTGCAGGTTCAACTCGAGTAGATAGTGTTGTACCGCGAAAAAGTATAATTGGTGGATTATCCAATGATCCAGCTAAGCGATACACAGCTGAGCAAACATTAAATGCAAAATATGGAGCGTGGGATTTTTATAACTATTCGTTTGCATTGCAATCTTATATGTATAATAACCGCCCTGATATGTTCGATAAAGTACATGATTTAATTCGTGCAAATGATGTCCCAGGCTACGATGTATATCGCTCTGCATTAAGTAAAGACAATAAATTAAATGAAGATTACCAATCTTATATGCAAATGCTTATTAATAATCGTGATAAGTATACAATTCCGCAAGTATCAGATGATTATTTAGCAAGGCATAAACTGAAAGCGCTTTCGGATGTTGCGGCGGATATCACAAATGAAGCAAAGTTAAAAAATGTGAAGGTAACAAAGAATAAATCACAATTCTTTAATACATTTACACTACAAGGAACATATACAGGAAGTACGTCAAAAGGAGAAAATGAAGACTGGAAAGCGATGAATCAAGCAACGAATGAGATGCTTAAACATCTTTCGCAAAAAGAGTGGAGCGGATATAAAACATTAACTGCTTATTTCGTAAATTACCGTGTCAATGCAGCTGGGCAATTTGAATATGATATTGTGTTTAACGGAGTGAATACTGAGGAGGATACTAGTGTAGAAAAAGAACCAAATAATTCATTCGATACAGCTAACCCTCTATCTCTGAACACGTTATTACGAGGTAGCCTAAATAATCAAGATCAAGTTGATCGCTTTGTAATTGATATAAGGGAAGCGAAGGATTTACAGATTACCGTTACGAATGAGCAAAATCTTGGATTGAATTGGGTATTATATCACGAGTCAGATTTGAATAACTATGTTACTTATGCAACAAAGTACGAAGGAAATAAATTGATGGGAAGCTATTATGCGAATCCGGGGAAATATTATTTAAGTGTATATAAATATGGCAGTGGAACAGGGAATTATACAATAGAAGTAAAATAATAGAAAGGGGCTGTTTCGAAAGCCTCTTGTTAATTATATAACCACCTGCTGCTAATTTTTTCATAACACAGTACTTGGAAATGATATGTTATTAGCCTTTTGTGGATTTAAAATAAAGTCATGATCTTTAAAACAAAGTCGCGACGTTTGTAAGGAAGTCACACTGTTTTGAAAAAAGTTAAACTGTTTATAAAAAAAATGAAATTCCTTATCTTAAGAAGGGATTTCGTTTTTTAAATTATACTAACGGGACCAACTGTTACTTACTAATTTAGACATTAAATATCTATTTCACAAGTAAAGCTCCGAGGCCACCTTCAATGATTCAATCGTTACCATCCTTTCAGCCTTGGGGGAGCTCTCTGATACACTCCTAACCATCTACTCTCCTCTTCATCGCAAATAAAATCATGGCAAATTACAGTTGTTTAAGTTATTATAACGGATTATAAAAAAATACATGCTATTTTGTCAATACATTTTTAATCACGCTATTTACGGACAGTAAGACTCACTTCTTACGACAAAGAAGTTAAATTAGGAATCAACTGCTCGTAAAAGCCTGATTCATGAGGGAGAAAACTCTCAACGATTAAAGTTTCACTCTATTATGTTTTCCTTGTAACTCTACGATTAAAAGGCGAAACACTTTTTTATAAGGTTTCATTTCATGCTGATTATGCTACAAGATAGAAATTAGAGTTCGCTATTTACTCTTAAGCTCGATTATGGGTAACTACTCACCTAGATTTGCTACGATGATGAAGTGTTTTTATAATAATCGGGTAATGGTGTTTATTTCTAATCTAGTTATTATTTTCTAATTAATTTATATATAATAATTTTCTGAAAAAATAATTGTATTTTTCAGACAGATAAATTATTATAAAATAAGTAATTTTGTAATTTTATGACGAAGGGAAGATAGGGTGAATTTTCCGACTATTGCGAATGGTTAATAGGAAATGGAAAATGATTTTAGGGCAGCTTTTAAAAGAGAGAAAAAAGTGACGCTTGCTGCATCATTTTGATACCTAATAGAAATTGTAGTATAGTGTTCAGCTTGGGATTTAATAGCGCAAGAGGGGGAAATAAAGTGGAAAACAAAGAACTAAAGAGGGGTTTAGAAGCGCGTCATATTCAAATGATTGCTTTAGGCGGTACAATTGGTGTTGGTTTATTTATGGGTTCAGCAAGTACGATTAAATGGACAGGTCCGTCGGTAATGCTTGCTTATGCAATCGCAGGAATTTTTATATTTTTCATTATGCGTGCGATGGGAGAAATGTTGTATGTAGAGCCAGGTACAGGTTCATTTGCGACATTTGGCCATAAGTATATACACCCATTAGCAGGGTATATGACGGCATGGAGTAACTGGTTCCAGTGGGTGATTGTTGGAATGTCAGAAATTATAGCGGTTGGGGCATACATGCAGTACTGGTTCCCGGATCTGCCTGCTTGGGTGCCAGGTATCATCACAATGGTGATTCTTGGTGCGGCGAATTTAATTTCTGTTAAATCATTTGGTGAATTTGAATTTTGGTTTGCGATGATTAAAATCGTTACCATTGTGTTAATGATTATTGCGGGGGTTGGACTTATTTTCTTCGGATTTGGTAACGGAGGGAATGCAATCGGTTTATCTAATCTTTGGGAAAATGGCGGCTTCTTTACAGGTGGCTGGTCAGGGTTCTTCTTTGCTCTATCACTAGTTGTTGGGGCTTATCAAGGTGTCGAATTAATTGGGATTACAGCTGGCGAAGCAAAAGATCCGAGAAAAACGTTAACTAAAGCGATTCAAAGTACGATTTGGCGTATTTTAATTTTCTATATTGGGGCAATTTTTGTTATTGTAACTGTTTACCCTTGGGATCAACTAAGCTCAATTGGTAGCCCGTTTGTGGCAACTTTTGCGAAAGTTGGGATTACAGCAGCTGCTGGGCTGATTAACTTTGTCGTAATCACAGCTGCAATGTCTGGCTGTAACAGTGGTATTTACAGTGCAGGACGTATGCTTTATACACTAGGAATGAATGGACAAGCACCAAAATACTTTGCAAAAGTCTCCCGTAATGGTGTGCCTTTATTTGGTACGATTGGCGTGTTAATTGGCTTAGCGATTGGCGTTATTTTAAGTTATATTGCACCAAAAAACTTATTCGTGTATGTATACAGTGCAAGTGTACTTCCTGGTATGATTCCGTGGTTTGTCATTCTGATTAGTCAAATTCGATTCAGAAAAGCAAAAGGAGCTGAAATGGACAATCATCCGTTCAAAATGCCATTTGCGCCTGTTACAAACTATGTAACGATTGCCTTTTTAATCATGGTACTAATCGGTATGTGGTTCAACGAAGACACACGAATCTCACTTATTGTAGGCGTTATTTTCCTGGCTATCGTTGTCATTAGCTTTTATGCTTTTGGAATAGGTAAGCGTGTTCCAGTAGAGGTTCAAACAGAAAATGAAGTGGGTAACCGATAATTTACTTTGTTTGGTTAACGTTTTTCTAATTGGACAATAATACGAAGAATTTTTGATGAGGTATCAAGACAACCGAATGTTTCATAGTGCTAATAAAAAGCAAACAACCGATGAGAAAGACTCAGTAGGTTGTTTGCTTTTTTGTATTGTTCTTTTATTTTTTTAGTGGTAGCAATAACTTAGAAACACTATTTTTCACTCATAAAGTGGATGAGTAAAAAGTTGTGAAAGTGGATGGTCCTTTTGAAATAAATATCCCTTATTATAAAAGAGAAGGGTAGTATGCTTTAAGTATCTTGATTATGCTCTCATCCAAAAAGTATAAAGTTTTTAAGTCGAACGACTAGATTTTCTGTTCAAATAGACTGGTTTTAGAGAGGAGAAAGCCAATGGAATTTGCAATTTCATTAGTTATTATTATTGTAATTGTATCACTTTTGGGAACGATGTTAGTTGCAAGAAACACGGAGGAAAATTACGGTCAGTCTACGAAGCAGAATGTGACGAACTTGTCTGTTATTTATATCGTCCTTTTATTAAGTCTTCTTATAGGAGTTACGTGGTATGCGGTTGCTGTCTTGTAGTCTTTGTACTTTAGATAAGTAGGTGGCCTAAATGAAATGGAATGTTTATTTTTTAACACTATTCTTTTTTATAAGGATATAGAGACATCACCTTTTAATGTAAAGAAGCTCCATTCCTCAAATATGTGAATGTACAATAGGAGTGGGAATTCAATTCGTATATCTATTTAGTTACTACTATTCACATTGTAGAATGAGTGAATATCTTCATAGTTGGGAATGAATAGGGCAAACTATGCTAAATTCAAACAGCGAAATACTTAGTATATAACAAACAGAGGTTAACACCTTAATTTTATTTTAATCAATAAAAAGTCTGCTGATAAGGGGGAGGGAATTAGATGGAATGGAGACCCAATCGTGCAGATAAAACGCCAGTCTACAAACAAATTGCTGACTATATAGAACAGGGGATTTCTTCAGGAGAATTTTCTTCAGATAGTATGTTACCTTCGGAACGTACTTTAGCAAAAGAGTTGCAAGTGAACCGCAGTACGGTAGTAGCGGCATATGAGGAACTGAAATCACTTGGGGTAGTAGAGAGAATAAAAGGAAGTGGAACGCGTGTAAACACAGATATATGGGGGATATCGCGTAAACGTACGCCAAATTGGGGGAGATATGTAGAAGATGGTTCATTCCTCCCGAATCTACCGCTAGTTCAAAAAATTCGAACAGAAACTCAGAAGGATGATTTGATTAATTTAGCAAGTGGTGAGTTGTCACGGGATTTGTTTCCTGCTGACCAGTTTCGCAGGATTCTCTCAGAACAAATATTTATGGAGAATCTAGGATATGATCATCCACAAGGAAATGAAAAGTTAAGGGAAACGATTTCTTCACATGTAGATAAATATAAAAATATCGATGTTGATCCACGCTCTATTTTAATTACATCAGGGGCGCAGCAGGCACTTAATCTTATTGTGCAGTGCTTGCTTAAGCCAGGAGATGCCATTGCTATTGAGAATCCATCGTATTGTTTTTCGCTTCCGATGTTTAAATCTGCCGGGTTAAAAATATACCATTTACCTGTGGATCAACATGGCATGAATCCGGATGATTTGATAGATTTACACAGAAAGCACCGAATTCGCATGGTATTTCTAAATCCGGATTATCAAAATCCAACCGGAACGGTCCTTTCATTGTCTCGTCGCAAAAAGATTTTGGGATTGTCATCTGAATTTGGTATACCAATTGTGGAAGATGATCCTTATAGCTTAACTTCTTTCAATGGAGAAGTAAATCCAACCTTAAAGTCTATGGATACGAATGGAAATGTTCTATATATTAGTTCATTATCGAAAATCGTAGCATCTGGATTGCGTATTGGGTGGGTGATTGGTCCACCTCAGGTCATTGAGCGTTTAGCAGATGCAAAGCAGCAAGTAGATTTTGGACATAGTGTCTTTCCTCAATGGATAGCGAATCAATTCTTAGAATCAGAAAATTTTCATGCGCATATTTCTATGCTTCGTAAACAGCTGAAACAGAGAAGGGATCAATTAATCACAAGTCTTGGGGAACTTTTAGGGAATCAGGTTGAATTTCATGTTCCAGAAGGCGGTATCCATTTGTGGTGTCAAGTGCAGGGTTCAATTGATGAATATCATTTATTAGGAAGAGCGATACAAAATGGTGTAGCTTTTGTTCCAGGGAGTGTATTAGGTTCGAAAAAAGAATATGTACGTTTTACTTTTGGAAGAGCGAACACAGATCTTATTCATGTAGGGATTAAAAGATTTGTAGAGACTCTAAATAGTATTCGACGATAATAGGAATCATGTAATAATAAGAATTTAGAATGTAGTGGAGATGATAAAATATGACGACCTGGTTTATAGTTATGTTAGTTCTTTTCGGTGGTCTTAAAATAGTAGTGTCAAGTCTTCCAACCTCTGTTGTGGAGTCTTTTGTCAGTAGATTTGAATTGCATCCACAACTTAATGGTGAGGCTGTTACCGTAACAATTGACGGAAACCGATTAGCAGATGAAGATAAACTTCAAATTATTGATTACTTTAACGAAGCAATATTTTTAGAGAAATATTATTTTCCACCAGAGGGCAGTGAGACTCCATTGATCATTGATACGAAGAGAGGAAAAAACGATGTTAGGTTTTGGGTTTATAGTTACAACGATCATGTTGATGTAGTCAAACAGTACAAGAGGAAAGTAGTCGCGTATAGTCTGCGTTCCAAAAGCCTTCAAAACCATTCTATGTTAGTAATGGGAGAGGTAGTTTAACAGATTTTTAAAGGGACAGTCTAAAACCCATTACAAAGACAAATCATAAAGAGAAGGAGCAATTGGAATGAGTTGCTCCTTTTTGGAATGCAACAATATTTAGTATAACGATATTATTCGTATCTTAAACCATTAGAAATACGTTCAATAGATTCCCAATCTTTTACGATAATTTGTTTGTTTTCTTTGCGAATGACATTCGTTATACTTAATTTTTCGATAATGCGATTTAGATGTCGAGTTGTAGTACCGATAAGTGAAGCGATCTCGTGATGATCTGTTGTACGGATTTCTCTCCCGAATAGTTTAGAGGTATTTCGTATTGTGCATAAGTAACTTGCAAATCGTGTTTCCACTGAAGCTAACAAATTAATACGTGAGGCAGTCGTACATGTTTGTAGTTTGTAAGTCACATGGTGTAAAAGTTCTTGTGAAAAAGCAATGTCATGTAAAAGTACATTATTAACATAGTGTTTATTGATAAAAATAAAATCGGTTTTTTCTTCAGCGCTTACATGCGATTGTATATTTACATTTTGAATGAGTTCAATATCACCCATAATGGAAACGGCAGAACAAAATCGAAGTAATAATGCTTTTCCTGTAATTACACTCGTCGTAATTTTTGTACGTCCAGATATTTGAATGTATAGACCGTCAATAGCTTCTCCTTCGTGTAACACAATCTCTTTTACATCATATCGTCGAATTTGAAATGGGTGATGAAGATGTGTAAAAAGTTTCTGTATATGTTCATTTGCTAAGTAAGTTGATAGTAGCAAGTCGTCTTCAATTTTTTTCATGATTTTCCTCCTTTTTCGGACATCTGTCCTGTTCATTATAAAAGAATTTTTTTACATTAAAAAGAAAGGAGTGATGTATATGAAATTTATTTTTGATATTGATGGTACAATTTGTTTTAAAGGAAACCCATTAACGGAAGGTATAATTCAAGCATTAGATACTTGTCATGCTAGAGGACATGAAATCATATTTGCATCTGCTAGACCAATAAGAGATTTATTACCTGTAATACCAAGGCATATGCATCACTATTCAATGATTGGTGGAAATGGGGCATTTGTTGTAAAAGAAGGAAAAGTCATTGAGGTTACACCATTTGATAAATCAACAATGAAGTCTATTCGGTCATTAATAGAGGAGCATCACCTTGCTTATTTGATTGATAGTCAATGGGATTATGCTTATACTGGAAGTGAAAATCATCCAATTTATCGCAACATAGATCCTGATAAATTAGCTACTAATGTATCGATTGATTGCATCGATGAAATGGTGAAAGTTGTGTTGTTCCCTGATGGGAATGAAGAAAAATTAGTGGAAGTGTTAAATGAACTACCTGTGCAAATGTATGCACATCATCAAGAGGACATAATTGATATAAGTCCATTAGGGATTGATAAATGGAAAGGATTACAAAAGTTAGGAGTAGAAGAAGGATCATTCATCGCTTTCGGTAACGATGCAAATGATGTACCAATGTTTTTGCATGCGAAAGAGGGAGTTTGTATTGGTGATCATAAAATGTTGCGCTCCGTTGCATCTATGAGCCTACAGAGTAATGAGCAATGTATTATTGAAAAAATTATTAAGTTATCAGACATAGAATCTAGGAATATATGGGACTTAATGAGGAACCTTTAAAGCAAATTAGAAGTTGGTTTCTAATTTGCTTTTTCTTTATATAGTAACTTTGTTTTTATTAATCTACAACTACTACTTAGTATTGTAGCCACCGATAAATCTTCCACATAAAAAACATGAAAATCATATATCCAAAGAAAGAATAATAATGATGCCAGTTTTCATTGTGAGTAAACAATCCTAAGCTTTCAGCAAATTGTTCGGATATACTTGCACAAATGCCGATTAGCATAATAAATAGAATTCTTGAGAATGTAGATAAAGCTTTGGCAATATGTAAAAAGAAAGCAGTAAAGGTTGGCAATATAAATAATGTAAAAGCGATATTGACCGAAAACATATTTGGAAATGGTCTGACTGGAAAAGCATATATTTGTTTACTAACAAATAGATAGTCTAAATATGTTCCAATGAAACAGGAGAAAATGATGGCGACTATAAATGCTAGGTGATTACTCTTCTGTTTCTTCTTCTCTGAGAAGGATATTTTTTTTCGTAAGAATTGCAAGTTCAATTTTTTCCATCGTTTTACAATAGTCATCCTCAATCTTCCCATTTGTATTTTCTCCTTTATCAATGAAATAGTCTACGATACGCCAGTCTTCAAACCAGTCTCCTTTTTCTGCCTCTTCATGTTTCAAATCTTTCCATGCGTATATTAATTGAGGGCTGTATAAACGATTTGCATCTTTTCTGAGGTGACATTTTTTTATTCTACGTTTATAAAATTCACGAGAAAATGACTCATTTACATCAGAAAACAAATGAGGCCAGTAGTCTTTCCGTGAAGCAGTATGCGAATGATCGTGAGCCCAATTTATTACTTTGGATAACGTATGTTCGTTGCGAAACAATAAAGAGTATAATCGTTTGCCTAGTAGAATTCGTTCATGTAAGGAGGTAAAGTGTTTCATTGTATCACCAAATAACAATGTTTTTTGTTTGGTCTCATCTTCATAGTATGGAAAAAGGATATGATTAAAACGGAAGAAGTCAAAGAGCTTAAATCCAATACTATCTAGTACGGTCTTTTTAAAGTGATCATTTTGAATGACTCTTTTTTCTAAATAGCTTTGTTCATTAATAATCGTTGCTATAGCTAATGTATAGTGATTGCCCGTTTTCCAAAAATGGTTCCACATCGTTTCCATAAACGTTGAGACATTGAGATGGGGTAGGAGGTAAAAGAGAGTTTTAGATCTTTTAAGGCTTTGTTCATATAGTAAAAATTGTGGATACACATCTTGGAAGATTAACCAGTTTCCCCGTTCTAAAAAAGAGTAGTAGGTAAGTTGGTCTTTTTCTGATAACAATCTTGTATATAAATCCCCTTTTAAATCTGTCATATTCCAACCGCCATTACGTGATACCATATGTCCGAGTAGAGCCCAGTGTATTTCAGGATGCTGAAGGTAAAACTGATAATAAGCACGTGTTCTCGTCACGTTATTTTTGTTCAGTTGTTTTGTTTGTTCTGTAATGTTATAAATAAGCATTTTCTCTTCTATTGTTAATGCAGCCTTTTTAAAGGAAGCGGTACTACTTTTGCTTTTTTTCTTTAGTTCATTTTTTACATCTAAAAGAGAAAGCGGGATCGCTTTGGAAGACCCGTTCCATTTTCTTTTTCGATTGTTTTCATACATTTTATTTCCTCCTGTTAACATGAATTTCAACAAATAGTTTAATAGAACGGTTACCATCATTTTATTACACATATTCTGAATAAATGTGGACTGTTTTTGGGGGACATAAACAGTGTAATATTTTTTACTATAAGCACGATAAGTCTTTTGTACTATTTCATCTTCATACGAATGAGGGATTCAATAAACGTGGAACTCGATTATATTAACAGATAGGAGCATAAAAAATATAAGGAGAGAAAAGCATGAAGAATTGGGTTCAAATTAGAATTGCACGCCCGACAGCTAAATTTGAAGAAGTTATCGCATTTTATGAAGAAGGATTATGCTTAAAACGGATAGGGGAATTTCATAATCATGAAGGTTATGATGGAGTTATGTTTGGATTACCTGATGTAGAATATCATTTAGAGTTTACAAGGCATATCAACGGCAGTCCATGTCCAGCTCCAACAAAAGATAACTTACTTGTGTTTTATATGACTCATAAAGCTGAGATTGAAAAAGTAACTAACAGGTTACATGCGATGGGTTATGATGAAGTTGAACCAGAAAATCCATACTGGAAAGAAAAAGGTATTACAATAGAAGATCCTGACGGGTGGAGAATTGTACTCATGCATATAGAGAAATAAAAGTAGTATATTTATAAAAAAGAGGTCATTTGTTCTAGTTTCCCGTTAAAAATTCAAATATAAAAAGAGTCTATTTTGATGATACTGTCTTCAAAATAGACTCTTATATTTTTGTTAAGTTTTATATATTTATAAATTCGCACTAATGTGGTCTTTCTTTTTCCTCTCTAAAGTATTTAAAAAGATTTGAAATACTTTAAATGATTGCTGGAATATTGGACTTTGGATAAAAGTGTATAAGAATGTTACGATGAAAACGGGACCTCCTAGAATGTATCCAATTACAAGCACAATACTCTCCACAATGATTCTAGCACGACTTACAGATAATCCAGTTTTATCCGAAATGGCAAGCATAAATCCATCCCGCGGTCCTGCACCAATTCCGGCAGCGACATACATGCCACCTCCAATGCCTGTAATTATGATTCCAGCAAGTAAAATAAGAAGATTTATCCATAAATACTGAGTAGCATGAGGAAGGATATTCAATCTCAAGAAAAAATCCATAATAGGACCGATTAGCAGTGCATTTAAGAATGTCCCTACGTTTATGTATTTTGGATCTACTACTAAAGAAACCAGAACGAGAAATAAACCGCATATAACACTCCATGTGCCGATTGTCCATCCGAATCGCTGAAAGAGTGCCATATTCAGAACTTCCCATGGATGCAGACCAAGGAATTTAACTTTTACCGCAATGGCGTTTCCGAGTCCAAAGAAAGTTAACCCTAAGAAAAAAAGAAAATACCGAAAGAGTGTGAGTCCCATCTTTAATCCCCCTAATATTATATATAATTACGTATATTACATGTAGAAATTTAATTATACAAATATTTTTTCTTTTTAATGAAAATGAATAATTTTAGTTTTTATGTGTGTGTAGTAATCAAAAGGTGAAACTACTCTTAATATAGGGGTTGTTACCAGTGAACAGACGAGTACTATTGATAATATACTTATTTCAAGCTATTTGTTAGTTTGTATATTATGTAAATATCATTCATTAGTAAAATGAATATTTTTGATTTTATAAATAGGGAATACTAATGTATTTTTGTACTTACAGTAAAAAAATCTATATAAGATCTGTTACTAATTTAAGAGGAAAGTATATATTTTTATATCTTCAAACAAGGGAGAACATACGCTTTTTAATGGGGGCGAAATACTAAATGTAATGAAAAAACGACATGGTTACAGTCAAAAACTTTAAAAAATTTCACCATGAGGATTATAATAAAGAGAGGTTCATGAAAAAGGAGTGAAATAATTTGAAACAAGAGCTTATAGAAAGATTTACAAGATATGTGAAGGTAGATACACAATCGAATGAAGAAAGTCATACAGTACCATCAACACCGGGGCAAATTGAGTTTGGAAAATTACTAGTTGAAGAATTAAAGCAAATTGGTTTGACAGAAGTAACGATGGATGAAAATGGATATGTCATGGCAACGCTTCCTGCCAATACGGAAAAGGATGTTCCTGTAATTGGTTTTTTAGCTCATTTAGATACAGCAACTGATTTTACAGGAAAGAATGTGAAACCGCAAATTCATGAGGATTTTGATGGGAAGGCAATTACATTAAATCAGGAATTGAATGTTGTTTTAACACCAGAGCAGTTTCCAGAACTGCCATCATATAAAGGGCATACCCTGATTACGACGGATGGAACAACACTTCTTGGTGCGGATGATAAAGCAGGCCTCACAGAAATTATGACGGCTATGAATTATTTATTACATAACCCACAAATTAAACATGGAAAGATTAGAGTGGCATTTACGCCTGATGAAGAAATCGGTCGGGGACCATCTCACTTTGATGTGAAAGCTTTTGGAGCATCTTTTGCTTATACAATGGACGGAGGTCCGCTTGGAGGATTGGAGTATGAGAGCTTCAATGCTGCAAGTGCAAAACTTACTTTTAAAGGAAATAATACGCATCCTGGAACAGCAAAAAATAAAATGCTAAATGCAAGTAAGTTAGCGATGGAGTTTCATGCGAAGTTACCAGTAGAAGAGGCACCTGAATATACAGAGGGGTATGAAGGTTTCTATCATCTTATTTCTATAAATGGTGATGTTGAGCAAAGTAAAGTTCATTACATTATTCGAGATTTTGATCGTGATAACTTCGAGACTCGTAAAAATACAATCACGAATATTACGAAACAGATGAAAGAAAAATATGGTGAAGAAAATATCATTCTTGAGATGAATGATCAGTATTACAATATGCTTGAGAAAATTGAACCGGTCAGGGAAATTGTTGATATTGCGTATGAAGCGATGAAAACTCTAGATATTGAACCAAATATTCAACCAATCCGCGGGGGGACCGATGGCTCTCAATTATCATATATGGGCTTGCCGACGCCAAACATTTTTACTGGTGGGGAAAACTATCACGGTAAATTTGAATACGTTTCTGTAGATAATATGGAAAAAGCTGTTCAGGTTATTATAGAAATAGCAAGATTATTTGAAGAGCAGGCATAAAAAAATCCAGGTAGTGAAAAAAGACTATCTGAATTTCTTTTTAATTGCTCAATGATATACTTACTTGTAATTGCATTTGGCATTCTCACGTTAGTAGATATCAGTAGGGAATATAATTCCTGGTTTCACTTTATAGTATGAACAATAGATAGGTTTTACTTATTGAAATGAACCTATCTATTGTTGTGCTGAAGAATTTAATACAGAACTCGCCATAAATAAAAGGTCGCATAGGATTCCCAATTCTTCCATGCTGAAGCATACTCTCTTATTTCTTTTTTTGTTGGTTTATGATCTGACCCTGTTAAAAGTTTGATCACATTTTGTAGGCCAACATCATCAATTGGAAAAGCGGAAGGGAATCTTAGACAACGCATTAAAACATAATTTGCTGTCCATGGTCCAATACCACGTATGTCGGTTAATGTTTTCTCAGCATCTTTTAGGTCGCTTTTTATGAACGATTCTTTACTTAGGTTGCCTTGTGTAATGAGTTTTGCGACACCAATAAGATATTCACATTTCCTCGTAGTCATTTTTAATTCTGTTAGATCTTTTACTGTTAGATTTGCGATGAACTCTGGTGATGGGAATATCCAATATTTCTGTCCATTCCATTCGATATGTTCGCCGAAGGATTCAACAAATCGTCTTTTTAACGTATATGCAAATGTGAGATTAATTTGTTGACCAAGAATACCCCAACATAGTGCCTCAAATAAATCAGGGATTCCCATATTACGGAGTCCGTAATAATCGTTGATTGGTGTAGACAGAAGTACATCGTCTTTTGCTAAATCGTAAAATGGAGTTAGATCCGTATCTAAATCAAACCATTCTCTTACATATCTCGCTACTGTAGCGCGAACCCATTTCTCAGGTGGCGTCTCACCACCTAAAAAGCGAACATGGATGTTCCCCTCATCATTTACACTTGTCTCGATTAATGGGTTTTCTCCCTCAATCGGAATGACTCTATAAATTTTATTATTTTCAATGTGAAACATACATTCATTTTTGGAACGTGAAAGATAGTGTGAATTTTGTTTAAAGCTAAATTCTTTCGGAACAATTAATGTTATGCTGTCATTTTCATCTTTCCACGCTGTATATGGAAGCTCAGGACAACAATTTTTACAAGGCTGATAACCAGTTTGTTCCGCTTCTTTTCTAGATTTAAATTTTCGATTGTTTCTTGGAGACTGTTTTTGTTCGCACCAAGGGAAGCAGTAGTTTTTCGTTGTTTTGTTACCTATAAAATAAGGAGCATCCCATTCAAGAGGAATTGTAACATTCTTCATTTTCAACCACCTACAGTAATATTTTTTCTAATGTTAACAATTCTTTTTTCATTGCTAAACCACCTCTAAAACCAGATAATTTCCCATTCTTCCCAATCACACGATGGCAAGGGATTGTAATTAATAGAGGATTGGCTCCAATCGCGGTACCAACAGCACGTACTGATTTTGGTTTTTGAATAAGCTGTGCAATATCTGAGTAGGAATAGGTTTTTCCATAAGGAATTTCACGTAATGTATTCCAAACAGTTAATTGGAAAGGCGTTCCGTGAATGTCAATAGGACATGTAAATACTTCACGTTGTTTTTTTAGATACTCTACTAGTTCTTGAACATACGGTTCTAGCTTTAAGGGTTCTTGAACGAAAGTATGTTTCGGAAAACGTTTTTTCGTCCAAGTGGCTAATTCTTCAAAAGTTTGATGTTGAGATCCTACAAAGCATAATCCTGTTGATGTTGCGGCAATATACATATGCCAATTTTCATGAACAAATAGCGTCCAATATATAATTTGATTTGTTTTAGCTTCCATGTTATTGTACCTCGTTTATAGGATTCATTTTTCGATATTCAGTAGGGGTATATCCCGTTTTCTTTTTAAATAATGTTGCAAAATGTGCAGTGTTGGGTATACCCATAGTAAAACCAATTTCCATAATTGTTAGATTTGTATCCGCAAGATAGTGCATAGCTTTAGCAACCCTTATTTGTTGTATATATTCTAGTGGAGTGATGCCTTTCATTCGCTTAAAAGTACGCTGTAAATGATAAGGACTGCCATGACACATATCTGCAAGTATTTCGAGAGTTAATGCTTCACGATAATGTTTATCGATATACGCTGTAATTTGTGTTACCCAGTCTTCATCAGGTAACTTGCTTCCATTTGGCTTACAACGTTTACACGGACGAAACCTTTCGGATAATGCTTGTTTTGCATTGAGAAAAATTCGCACATTATTTTTGTTAGGTGTTCTAGATTTACATGATGGTCGGCAAAAAATACCAGTTGTCTTTACAGCGTAAAAAAATTTGTCATCATAAGAAGAATCGTTGTGTATAATGGCTTGCCAATGTTCATCCGTCAAATTATTTACACTTGTTTCTAATTGTAATCTTTCATTTTGCATAGGATCACCTCCAAAATTAGTATACCCTGAAAAAAGTACACATGTACGCATTTACGAATGTAAGAGCAAGATTACAAAGGTGAAAAAATGATAGTCTCTTTATTTTGTGTTAGCATGTAAGCAGAAAATAAAAATATGAGGCGAGTATTAATGCTATGACATCAAGAAGGGGAACAAAAAGTGAAATTTATTTCGTGGAATGTAAATGGTTTACGAGCAGTTATTGCAAAAGGTGGTTTTATAGAATACTTAGAGGAAGCGGATGCGAAAATCAATCGTGAAGTAATGGGGTCAGATCATTGTCCTGTTGAATTACATATGGAATTTTAGAAAAAATAAAAAAGCAGTATCTATCTTGGATGAAGGATAGATACTGTTTTTTTATTTGTTTTGTTAAAATTTTTCAAATCATTCTTGAAATAATTCATTTATAACTATATACTTAATAACGATAATCATTATCAATAGATGGGGAAAAGATAATTTATTATTAGGGGAAGTGAAATAAATGAGTTTTAATTTTAAATAGATGTATTGTAAGGGGATACATGGAAAGAATATTTCACTAAAATACTATATTTAAAGATTACAAATTTGGAGAGGAGTATTTATAGACATGAATAAGAAATTATTTACACTAGGAATGGTCACAGTATTAAGCGTAGGTCTTGCAGCATGTAACAGTGCAGATAAAAGTTCAGGAGAACAAAAACAAGAATCAAAAGCAGCTGAAACGAAAAAAGATGAGAAACGAAAGATTACATATCTAGGAAAAGAATATACAGTACCCGCGAAAGTAACGAACATTGTAACTGCTAGTTTAGAATCAATGGAGGATGCGGCGGTACTTGGTATTAAGCCAGTAGGAGCAATTACTATAGGTGGAAAATTACCAGCGAACGTTGCGAAAGATTTAGAAGGTGCAAAATCTATCGGAGAGAAAATGCAACCGAATTTTGAAACATTACTTCAATTAAAACCAGATGTCATTACATCTAGTACGAAATTCCCACCAGAGGCCAGTGAAAAGTTTACGAAGGTAGCTCCAACGTTCCCAATATCACATGTTTCAACAGATTGGGAAGATAATTTAAAGCTGATGGGGGAACTTTCTGGTAAAAAAGATAAAGCAGAAAAAATTATTAAAGATTATAAAGCTGATGCTGCAAAAGCAAAAGAAAAGATTGGAGATAAATTAAAAGATAAAAAGGTGCTTGTAATAAGACTAAGAGCGAATAACTTATACCTTTATCCAGAAGGAGTATACTTCAATCCTGTAATTTATAAAGATTTAGGATTAACTGTTCCAGAACAAATTAAAGCTGTAAAAGCACAAGAAAAAATTTCTTTAGAAAAACTGGCTGAAGTCAATCCAGATTATGTATTCTTGCAATATGAGGCAAGCGAAAATGATAAACCAAAAGTGTTAGAAGAATTAGAAAGTAATCCAATTTGGCAAAGTATGAATGCCGTAAAAGATAAAAAAGTATTTGTAAATACTGTTGATCCAATCGCGCAAGGTGGTACTGCTTGGAGTAAAACAGCATTTTTAAAAGAAGTAGTGAAAAATTTATCTAAATAAGTAAGGTGCGTTGAATGATATGCGGAAAATAAATGCAGTACCAATGATAATTTTATGCTTAGCGCCCATATTTATTTTATTTACAGTTATGCTATCTATTTTATATGGGGCAAAAAATATCGATTTTGAAACAGCTTGGAATGCATTGTTTCATTTTGATTCAGGAAATGTAAATCATAATATTATTATTACTTCTCGTTTACCAAGGGTAGTTGCAGCTCTTTTAGTCGGAGCATTTCTAGCCATATCAGGAGCACTTATGCAGGGGATGACAAGAAACTATCTTGCATCCCCTTCTATTATGGGTGTGACGGATGGCTCAGCTTTTGTTATTACGATGTGTATGGTATTTCTTCCAGGAATGTCTTCAGTTGGTATGATTTTATGTTCTATGCTTGGCTCGGCATTAGGGGCAGGAATTGTTTTTGGTTTTGGTTCACTGATTCGGAATGGATTATCACCAGTTCGATTGGCGATTATAGGAACTGTTATAGGGACGTTTTTAAGTAGTATTTCTGCAGCTATTGCTTCCTATTTTCAAGTTTCGCAAAATATTAGTTTTTGGTATAACACAAGATTAGATCAAGTGGATCCGAATGTACTTAAGTTAACAATTCCTTTCGGTATAGTTGGCATTATTTTATCCCTTCTAATTTCAAAATCTATTACGATTCTTTCGTTAGGAGAAGAGGTTTCTATTAATTTAGGACAGCGTACAAAGCTTGTAAAAGCTACTGCAATTCTATCCGTTGTGTTTTTAACAGGTACTGCGGTTGCTTTAGTCGGGAAAATTGGTTTTGTAGGACTCATTATTCCTCATATTACTCGCTTTTTAATCGGGGTAGATTATAAATGGATTGTACCTTGTGCCGGTGTAATTGGTGGTATTTTTCTAGCTTTATGTGATGTGTTAAGTAGATTTGTAAATTATCCATTTGAAACGCCAATAGGGGTCGTTACCTCGTTAATTGGAATTCCTTTCTTCCTTTATTTAATTAGAACAAGAGGAGGGGAGAAGCATGCTTAGAGATGCACTGTCGCGTTATGTAATGACAATGAGTATTATCATACTTTTAATTTTGAGTGCAATTTATATTAGTTTAACGAATGGTACGTTTGATATTACGATTACAGATGTATTTCGAACGCTATTTCGAATTGATCCTGTACCTGAACATGATTTAGTTATATTTGATTTCAGGCTTCCGAGAATCGTAATCGCAGGATTAGTAGGATTAGGTCTTGGGATTGCAGGTGCTGTTATTCAAGGGGTTACAAGAAATGGTTTAGCTGATCCTGGTATTTTAGGGATTAATGCGGGAGCGGGTACTGCAATTGTGATCTTTATGTTTTTCTTCCAAGGACAAATGAAAAGCACAGATTGGATTTCTATTATGATGATGCCGTTGTTTGGTCTAGTCGGCGGGCTAGGTGCCGCTATATTAATTTATATGTTTTCTTGGCGAAATGGAAAATTAGATTCACAGCGTCTTTTGTTAACGGGGATTGCGATAGGTTCAGGCTTCGGAGCATTTTCTATGTATTTATCATTGAAGATGAAAGCAACTGACTTTGAAATGGCTGCTGTATGGGTTTCGGGAAGTATATATAATGCAAACTGGAAGTATATTATTGCTATGTTGCCATGGCTCATTATCTTAATTCCAATTATCAAAAGAAAAGCGTATTTACTCGACTTATTTCAATTGGAAGAGACGAGTATAACAAGTTTAGGAGTTTCAGTAGAAAGAGAAAAATCGATTTTATTATTAAGTAGTATTGGGTTAGTGAGTGCATGTGTTTCTATTTCAGGAAGCATTGGATTTATTGGTCTAATGGCACCACATATTGCGAAACGTCTGGTCGGCATTCATCATAATCATGTAATTCCTGTATGCGGTGCAATTGGAATGTTACTCGTGATTGCTTCGGACTTTATTGCAAAAACTGTTTTTGCACCAGCTGAATTACCAGTTGGGATTGTAATTTCGATTGTTGGTGTACCATATTTCCTATATTTGTTATACAAAGCAAAGGCGTAAGAGGAGTGATAGAAAGTGAAGGTTCTAAGCGCTGAGAATTTAGAAACGAGTTATGAAAAATTTACGGTTTTTCGTGATTTAAATGTAGAAATACAAGAAGGAAAAGTAACGACAATTATTGGACCAAATGGATGCGGGAAATCTACATTGTTAAAAACAATGGGCCGAATTTTAAAACAAAAAAGTGGTAAGGTATATTTACAAGGACAAGATTTACATACAATTCCTACAAAACAAATTGCGAAGCAGCTAGCATTACTTCCGCAAAACCCAATTGCTCCGGGAGAGCTTAAGGTAGAAGAATTGATTTCTTATGGACGCTATCCACATCGAAACAATGTAAATAAATTATCATCTAAAGATAAAGAAATTATTGAATGGGCGATGGATATTACAAAAACGACTGCTTTTCGCAAACGCCAAATTGCAAATTTATCCGGTGGACAAAGACAAAAAGTATGGTTAGCGATGGCATTAGCACAAGAAACGGAAGTTCTATTATTAGATGAACCGACTACATATCTTGATATGTCTCATCAATTAGAAGTATTGCAAATTGTTGAACGATTAAATAGGGAGCATAATTGTACGGTAGTTATGGTACTGCATGATATTAATCATGCAGCAAGATTTTCTGATGAAATTATTGCAATGAAGGAGGGGCAAATTGTTACAATAGGAAACCCAATAGAAATTATTACGAATGAAGTGCTGAAAAATGTATTTCATATTGATGCACGCGTCATGATAGACCCGTATAATGGGGCTCCTGTATGTTTCGGTTATGATAGTGTGTTCCAAGAAGAAAATACTGAAATATATGTAACTAGCTAAAATGATAAAAGGAGGGGAGAATTACATGAATACTAGTATTGAAAAAACGGATGTTACTATTTCGAATATAGAGCAATGGAAGATGTATTCGAGACTAGGGAATCGTGAGTATCAAATTTATATTTCGAAGCCAAAGCAACCTGCTCCAGACTCTGGATATCCCGTGATTTATGTATTAGATGGAAATGCATTTTTTCAAACGTTTCAAGAAGCTATGAACATTCAATCGGTAAGAGTAGAAAAAACAGGGGTTGCGCCATCAATTATTGTTGGTGTTGGTTATCCAATCGAAGGAGTTTTTGCGGCTTCTGAAAGGTGCTACGATTTTACCCCTTCTTCACCTTCGGTGGATGCACCGCCGAAACCTGATGGGAAACCATGGCCTAAGTCAGGAGGAGCAAGTGAGTTTTTAGCATTTATTCAAGATGAATTGAAGCTGCAAATTGAAAAGAATTTTGAGATTGATAAAGAAAAACAAACAATATTTGGACATTCGCTTGGTGGATTATTCGCTTTACATGTATTGTTTACAAATACAAACGCCTTTCAAAATTATTTCATCAGTAGCCCATCGATTTGGTGGAATAATAAGTCTGTTCTTGAAAAGGAAGCAACGTTTATAAATGAACTGAGTAGAGCGAGTTCTGAAGTCGGAGTCTTTCTGACAGTGGGAGCATTAGAAAGAGATCATATGGTTCAAGATGCAAATGCATTATCTGAGCGTTTAATGAACTTGCAACATAATAAGTTTCGATTTGCATTTTATGAAGCTGAGGGAGAGAATCATGCATCAGTAGTGCCAACTGTTTTAAGTAAGGCACTGCGCTTTGTAAGCAATTTATTCTAATCGTTGTTTTTTTAGTAGAAGTGAATTTGTGTGGGAATTGCTTTCGTAGTTGAGTTTTGTCATATAAGTAACGAATAAATAGAGGATATAGGTTGTTATTTGATTCTTATATAGGGTATCACCATATGTAAGTTTAATGCTATAATTGGTATACTCATGGGGGCATTGTTCCCTATGGATGGGGATAAACTTTAAGAAGGTGATAAAATGGATCATAATGAAAAAACAGAGGTTACTACCCATAGATCGGATAAAGAAAAAGAACAAATCATGAATAGGTTAAAGAGAATTGAAGGGCAAGTACGTGGTATCCAGAATATGATTGAAAATGATCGCTATTGTGTTGATATTTTAGTGCAGATTTCAGCTATTAATGCTGCAATGAAGAAGGTTGGTATGGGGATACTTAAAAATCATACAAATCATTGTGTTTCTAATGCTATTAAAGATGGTAATGGAGACGAAGCAATTGAAGAATTAATGAAAGTGTTTGAACGATTCTCAAAAGCGTGATAGAACAAGCTAGTATTGGAGCTAGCTTGTTTTTTATTTTTTCATGGAAAAGTTTTTTATCTGTGTTGATACTTTTATGCACAGTGTTATTTCTAAATTTAATTTTAGTAAATGTACCTGGAAATGTTGTTTATCCATGGGTAGTTCCAATGTTATTTAGCTCACATGAAGGGGTAGGAAGGGCTTTTATTAATTATCCAATTAGGATTATAAGTTTGACGAGTCTTTTTATAATGGAGTTAATTTCATTAATTAGAGAGCATAAACGAAGAATATAACATTTTAAACATAAAAAATAGCCTTCTCATAAGCGAGAAGGCTATTTTTCATTATTTTACTGCTTCTTTTAGTTCTTTACCAGCTTTAAATGCAGGTACTTTTGAAGCTGCGATTTGCATTTCTTCACCTGTTTGTGGGTTACGGCCTGTACGAGCAGCTCTTTCACGAACTTCAAATGTACCGAATCCGATAAGTTGTACTTTTTCACCAGCTGCTAAAGTATTTGTGATTGATTCTACTACAGATTGTACAACTACAGTAGCTTCTTTTTGAGAAATTTCAGCTGTTTGTGCTACATTTTTAATTAATTCTGTTTTATTCATATCTTCACCTCATATGTAAATAATGCTATTTAAGTTGTTATTATAACGTATAAAAGAGAAGAGAACAAGTGTACTATAGGTTTTCTCTTAAATTCTTTTTGTTAAGCAGTTATAGATTCTTTCTTTAATTCCGTTGTTTTGCTATTAGACTGCTCTCGTTTGTTATAAGCCAAGAAGTAAGGGAGCGCTACAAATAGCATACCGCCGACTAAGTTTCCAAAGAAGACAACAATGAAATTTGGTAAGTATTCCATCCAAGTTAGATGCCCTGCAAAGATGGCGGCTGGAATAACAAACATATTGGCAACAACGTGTTGAAAGCCAATTGCAACAAAGGTCATAACTGGGAACCAAATGCCAATTACTTTTCCAGTGAATTCTTTGCTACCCATACTGAGCCAAACTGCTAAGCAAACAAGCCAGTTACATCCAATAGCAGAGACAAATGCTTGTATTGGTGTGTCATGTAGTTTTGCTTGAGCGATAGATACAGTTTTGGCTAAAAATTGCCCTTCTGTTAATCCGACGATGTGGCCGAAAAAATAGGCCACAAATACAGCGCCAATAAAATTGCTAATCGTAACAATTGTTAAGTTTTTTAATACTTTAAAGAAAGAGATTTTTTTTGAAAACCAAGCGATTGGTACGGTCATCATATTACCGGTCACTAGTTCGCCACCGGCAAGAATAACTAGAATTAAGCCAATAGGGAAAACAGCAGCTCCTAGAAAACTAGTAAAGGATCCCCAAGATTTTGGCATTGTTCCAATGACGTGAATATCGAGTAAATAACCTAGTGCTATGAAAGCCCCGCCAAAAAAACCTAAAATTAACATAGGTAGTAGCGGCAAAAGTGCCTTTTTTTGACCTGAACTTGCGGCCAATTCAGTAATTTCTTGTGGTGCATAGACAGACATGAATAACCCCTCCATATTTTGATAAATGACTCTATTTCCATTAATGAGTTTTTCTGCCTTATTAATGGTTAAATTGATAAATTCGGGGGAACGAGTAAGGTCCCTCGATTAAGCGTTTTCTTTTCTCAGAACATGAAGATGAGATTTTTTCAGAATGAAAACAAAAAACACCAAAAATGCTACTCATCTTGGTAATTAAAAGTAAAAATTACTTAAAGTTGTTCTGTAGAATCTTTCATCAACAATGAAATATGAATAAAAAGTATATACATTGCATATCATGTTGACAAAATTATGTTACATAATTTGAATAATTTTGTCAATTCGTGGTAAAAGTAGGAGGATAGAAGTTAGGATATTCTATGAAAAATGATAGACATATAGTTTTAACGTTTCAATTCATCAGTTAGGAAGTGATTGATGATGAATAAACCGTGGATCGCTAATAAACCGATCGGTAATAAACCAATAGATAAAATTTTTTCTAAGCATAAAATAAGCACTGAGCTGAAGGTGGGGAAAAATGCCTCCTCATGGATTGGAATAGAAGAAAATTCATTTTCAGAGAGTGGAGTGGAAAAAAATGCCTCCTCATGGATTGGAATAGAAGAAGAT
>NZ_KB895570.1:56179-68191 GCF_000374885.1 Bacillus sp. 105MF
GAATAGAAGAAAATTCATTTTCAGAGAGTGGAGTGGAAAAAAATGCCTCCTCATGGATTGGAATAGAAGAAGATCCATTTTCAGAGAGTGAAGTGGAAGAAAGTTCACCGACAACATCAATTGTAAAAATCCCGGTTGTATTAGCAGAGAGAACAATTCAAGTTGTTGTAGAAGCAAATATTTCATTGGATCCTTTGGCAATCGAAATTAAACGTGTGTTGAAAAATGTATTTTTAACACACTGTAAGTTAGTTCCTGTAGCGTTTACGTCGGTACCAGGTACCAATTATCGCCGAGTCACAAGAGCAAAATTATTTGTAGAGGGCTATATTCGAAATAACATTGAATATGTTGCCGATCAGTATAATGGATTATTGTATAGTCGGATTGTTAATATCTCGTTTTCTAGATTCCTAGATTTGACAGCAGGTGATTTTATAACACAGCCTTTATTGGTAGCTTTTTTAGATACTACATCCCACTTGATTAATCCTAAGGGTGTCTATTTACCCCGGTTAGATACAAATTCTTTTGGAAATTTAGTTTTTTACAATAAACAACCGTATTGTGAATTAGTCAGAGCTAATTTTTATGAGTTTGATTTTTCACCATGTTTAACAAACTTGAACAAGTCATGTAGCGAACTTCGTAAAACAATCGTACTAGATCTTACTTTGAACATCTTACAAGTACAGCAAGTACAAGTTTAAAAAATAGACAGACATCGTCTTTTTTTATAATAAAAGTTGATGTCTTTTTTTATTATAAAACATATATAATGTTGAAACGACTATGTGTTTAAAAAATAAATAAGTCTTTCAATTCATCAGTTAGGAAGTGATTGACGATGAATAAGCCATGGATTAGTAATAAAATGATAGATAAAATTTTTTCTGAGCATAAAATAATCTCGGAGCTGGAAGTGGAAGAAAGTTCACCTTCAGAGATCGGGATAGAAGAAAATCTATTTACAGAGAGTGAAGTGGAAGAAAGTTCACCTTCAGAGATCGGGATGGAAGAAAATCTATTTACAGAGAGTGAAGTGGAAGAAAGTTCACCTTCAGAGATCGGGATGGAAGAAAATCTATTTACAGAGAGTGAGGTGGAAGAAAGTTCACCTTCAGAGATTGGGATGGAAGAAAGTTCACCTCCTGAATTAAAAGAAGGAAGATTAGCAGGTCTCATGACAATTAAAATACCATTTCATACCATATCCGAAGTGGCTGATTTTTTAATCTCGCCTATTGTGAGTAGTACGAATGAAGAAGTATTTGCATTTCAAAACGAAGAGAATGAAATATTTCGTGAGTTAGATACAAAGTTGTTAGCTACGGTACATCATTATAACGAACAGCCATATTGTCGTTTAATTTCTTCAAAGCTTTTTGAAAAGAGGATTTTTCTAGAATTTTCGAGTGAGAATTATATAAAACATAGTGGGGAAAATCAGTTAGAGCAATCTTTATGGGTTCCTATACACAATTTGAATTTAAAACAGAGAAACGAAAAAAAAAGGAGTAACTATGTAACGACGAAACTGCCAGTTGAAATAGGGAAGTATAAAACGGAAATTAGTTTAGAAGAAAGAGTGATGTTTCAAGAAGAAGTAGAAATTAAAGAAGTTTTACAAGAAATTGTTTTGACAGATAGTAAATTTTTTTCTCAAAAAGTTCTAAAATCAAAAGAGAATTCAGTAACAATTGAAAAAGGAAAGTTGTTGGTAGAAGGCTATGTTGTACAGCGAATTGAATATACAATGGGGTGTTCTAATGAGCAAAGTAATGGATTAGTTAGGTATCAGTTACTGCAAAAAATAGTGCTTGAGTTAATCGTTCAAATATTACAGGAGCAAGAAGTGCAAGTGGAAATTATGTAATCACTATTGCCACAGTGTATATAAAACATTTTTCTTGACTTTTTATATGCGGACGAGGAAAATGGTAAAAAAGGAAGGAGGGGTGATAATGGAAGAGTACGTATTGGATCTTTATAATGTATTGTATACAACAGATTGGCAAGATATTGTTTCATTTCTTGGAATTTTATTTTGTTTAAAAATTGTTATTGTGTACATGGAAGAGCAAGGTATGTTCTATTCCTTTTCATCTCCGTCCGATTTAGAGCGGGAACCGTTGCTCAACTATGCCAATATAAAACAGACGGAACTTCCTTTTATCACATTCTTTATGATCCGGTTTATAACAGCCATTGTGAAGAAAAAAGAAGCCGAAGAAGGAGATTGCTATCCGACTTGTAATACAGCGTATTGTTTATAAGCTAAATACAAGGAGGAGAATAATATGTGGTTTCGATTTCTTATGATTGGTTTCTTTTCATTAACAGCAATTTCTTTAATGGGATATCAAGTATCAGAGATTTTTCAAGCATATAGTGACATGTTTTTTAATAAAAACTAAACGAATTGCTATTTCAATAATAAAGCGATAAGATCCTTCTTAAGAAGTATGATTAAGAAGGATTTTTTCTTTGTTTGATTTCAGTGTGTCAAAGTATTGTCACATTTGCACTATGAATAATATGTTAAAATAGTGTGGTTAACTATACATATGTAAAAGAGGAAGAGGGAGTGAACAATTTGATAGATCAATCAACAAATCAGAAAAGCTATGCTCCTATTGTGATAACGCTTTCTGTAGTTGTCAATGCGATTATTTTATTTTTGTTTTTTGGACCTGTTGGCTACAAAGGAGAGGTACATTTTGATGTAACAATCTTGCCGATGTTAAATGCAATTTTTAATAGCTTTACATTTGTATTTTTATTGGCAGCATTGTTTTCTATTATTAAAAAGAATGTAAAGATGCACCGAGGTTTTATTCTTGCGGCATTTACAACAACATTGCTATTTTGTGTTTCATATTTATCGTATCATTATTTAGCACCAGCAACGCATTTTGGTGGGCAAGGTATCATTAAATATGTGTACTTCTTTATTTTAATTACGCATATTTTCCTTGCGGCAATTATTGTACCGCTTGCATTATTCTCGCTTGTATATGGTTTTACAAACCAATTGACTCGTCATCGTAAGATTGTACGTTGGACGATGCCAATTTGGTTATACGTAAGTCTTTCTGGTGTTATTGTTTACTTAATGATTTCACCGTATTATCAATAAAAAATCTCAGCCTTTGGGCTGGGATTTTTTTATTCCGCTATTCATAGGTAGTAATATCCCACAACTCAAGATTTAAAGAGAGGTGAAGAAGGTAGCGGGAGGGAAAATCTGATTGGTGAGAGCTAACTTTCACTGATGGAAGATTCACTTTATGAAGCAAATATTTTTGTGAAATGAACAAAATATGTTATACAAAAGTATAGTAACTTTTATATTGGAAGGATGGGTAGGAAATTATGCAAAATTTTATATTTCGTAATCCGACAAAGCTTATTTTTGGGCAAGGGCAATTAGAACAATTAAAAACAGAGATTCCTCAGTATGGTAAAAAGGTTCTTCTCGTATATGGCGGGGGGAGTATTAAAAGAAATGGCGTATATGATAATGTAATCTCTATATTAAACGAAATTGATGCAGAAATTTTTGAATTAACAGGCGTTGAACCGAACCCACGTTTATCTACTGTAAATAAAGGAATTCAAATCTGTAAAGAAAATGATATTGAATTTATTTTAGCTGTCGGTGGTGGAAGTGTCATCGATTGTACGAAAGCAATTGCTGCAGGTAGTAAATATGATGGTGATGTATGGGACATTGTGACAAAGAAAGCATTTGCAAATGAAGCTTTACCATTTGGTACAGTACTAACTCTTGCGGCGACAGGTTCTGAGATGAACGCAGGGTCTGTTATTACAAATTGGGAAACGAATGAAAAGTATGGGTGGGGTAGTCCTGTTACGTTCCCACAGTTTTCTATTTTAGATCCAGCGCATACAGCTTCTGTACCAAGAAATCAAACTATTTATGGTATGGTTGATATTATGTCCCATGTATTAGAACAATACTTTCATCAAGGTTCAAATACAGAATTACAAGACCGCTATTGTGAATCTATTTTAAAAACAGTCATTGAAACAGCCCCGAAACTTTTAAATGGTTTAGAAAACTATGAGCATCGAGAAACAATTTTATATTGTGGAACGATGGCGCTAAATGGCATTTTAGCAATGGGTGTCCGCGGTGATTGGGCAACGCATAATATTGAGCATGCCGTTTCAGCTGTGTATGATATTCCACATGGCGGTGGTTTAGCGATTTTATTCCCAAATTGGATGAAGCATGTTTTAGATGAAAATGTAGATCGGTTTAAACAATTTGCGGTGCGTGTGTTTCATATAGAGACGGAAGGGAAAACGGATAAGGAAATTGCGGTGGAAGGTATCGAAGCGTTGCGAAGCTTTTGGACATCTATTGAAGCACCGTCTCGTTTAGCTGACTATGAAATTGGAGAAGAGAAAATTGATGTAATGGCTGAAAAAGCGATGGTTTATGGTGAATTTGGTCATTTTAAAAAATTAAATAAAAAAGATGTAGTAGAGATTTATAGAGCTTCATTATAAAGGATAAAGATAATTCAAAGAACCTTCTTGATACGTATCAAGAAGGTTCTTTGAATGTTATTGAACGGTTTAGTGGTTTTATTTGAATGAATTTGAATGCTTTTGATTGATTTTTGAATCCGATTTCATTATACTGTAATCAAAGAAGAGGTGAGTGATATGTTAACTCCTGAACGTCATCAGCTAATTTTACAGCTTGTGAAAGAGAAAAAAGTAGTGAAATTACAACAGTTGGTGGAAGAAACAAAAAGTTCAGAATCAACAATCCGTCGTGATTTAGCGCAATTAGAGAAAGGGCGTTTATTAAAAAGAGTCCATGGCGGGGCTGCTGTATTAACTGGAAAAGGTGAAGAGCCTACGATGGTTGAAAAATCAGCCAAAAACATTCAAGTGAAAAAACAAATCGCTAAGCATGCTGCGTCTTTTGTAGCAAAAGGTGATTGTATTTATTTAGATGCGGGAAGTACAACGTTTGAAATGATTCCGTATTTAATAGAGAAAGAAGTTACAGTTGTAACAAATGGACTTATGCATATTGAAGCGCTAGTTGAAAATAATATTCGTGCTTACTTGCTTGGTGGGATGATGAAGAGTCGAACAAAGGCTTTAATTGGTGCGATGGCACAGGAAAGTATGCAGCAGTATCGATTTGATAAGTGTTTCTTAGGGGCGAATGGTGTACATGAACAGCTTGGATATACAACACCTGATCCTGAAGAAGCATTGCTGAAAAAAAGGGCGTTAACATTAGCGAATGAAGGCTATTTTTTAATAGATGAAAGTAAATTTGCCGAAGTTGCATTTGCGAAAATTGCAAGTATTGAAGAAGCGACAATTATTACAAATGCATTAGAAGGAGAGCAAGAAGAATATAAACGAAAAACAAATGTAATTGAGGTTGATAAACGATGATTTATACAGTTACTTTAAATCCATCGATTGATTATGTTGTTCAAGCAGAGTATTTCACACTGGGAACTGTCAATCGAGCGGAAAAAGATATGAAATTTCCTGGTGGGAAAGGGATTAATGTATCCCGTGTGCTTCATCGGATGGGAATAGATAATACAGCGCTCGGTTTTATAGGTGGATTCACAGGTCAATTTATTGAAGATATTTTGAAAAGTGAAGGTGTTAGGACGAATTTTGTTCATGTAGATGGAGATTCGCGTATTAATGTGAAAATAAAGGGACAGGAAGAAACAGAACTGAACGGGCAAGGGCCTGTTATTACGGATGAGCAGCTCGGGCAGTTGATGAACAAAATTGAAAATATGCAGGCTGGTGATTATCTTGTATTAGCTGGTAGTATTCCAGCATCGATTCCAAAAACATTTTATGAAACGATTGCTGCTTTTGGAGCAGAACGTCACATTAACGTCATTGTTGATGCGAGCGGAAGTGCGCTTCAGTATGTGACTCAAAATAAGCCATTTTTAATCAAGCCGAATCATTATGAGCTTGGAGAATTATTTGGAGAAAAGCTTTCAACAGTAGAAGAAATTATTCCATATGGAAAAAAGTTAATTGAACAAGGTGTACAGAATGTAATTGTTTCTATGGCAGGAGATGGAGCTTTATTATTTACAAGTGAAGGAATATATGAGGCAACCGTACCAAAAGGAACAGTTATCAATTCTGTCGGAGCGGGAGACTCTCTTGTTGCAGGTTTTGTGGGGATATATGAAAAAACGAAAGATGTTGAAGAAGCAATTCGTTATGGTGTAGCAACAGGAAGTGCAACAGCTTTTTCAGCTGATTTATGTACGAAAGATAAAGTAGAGGAATTATTATCGCAAGTAATGATTACAAAGCGGTAGGGGGAACAGAATATGAAAATTACAAAACTTTTAAAAAGGGATACCGTTATCATGGATTTGACAGCTTCAGCAAAAGAAGCTGTCATCGATGAATTAGTAGAGAAACTAGAAAAGGCAGGAAGATTGAATAGCCAAGAGGAATTTAAAGAGGCTATTTTACAGCGTGAAATGCAGAGTACAACTGGAATTGGTGAAGGGATTGCTATTCCACATGCCAAAACAAAAGCAGTCAAACAACCAGCTATTTGCTTTGGACGAAGTGTAAGCGGTGTCAATTATGAGTCACTTGATGGACAACCAGCTCATTTATTCTTTATGATTGCGGCTAGTGAAGGAGCAAACAATACACATTTAGAAACACTATCTCGTCTATCTACGTTATTAATGGATGAAGGGTTTCGCAAACAACTGTTAGAAGCAAAAAGTGAAGAGGAGCTTCTTCATTTGTTCGATGAAAAAGAAAATGAACAAGAAGATGAGCAAAGTGAAGTAACAAAACCGGAAGGAAATGAACCATATGTGTTAGCGGTAACAGCTTGTCCGACTGGTATCGCTCACACATATATGGCTGCGGACAGTCTAAAGGCAAAGGCAGCAGAATTAGGAATTGCGATTAAGGTCGAAACAAATGGTTCTACTGGTGTGAAAAATGGATTAACGAAAGAGGATATTGAGCGTGCAACAGCTATTATCGTTGCGGCGGATAAACAAGTAGAAATGAATCGCTTCGCTGGAAAGCATGTTATTCAAGTACCAGTTGCAGATGGTATTCGGAAATCAGACCAGCTAATTAATCGAGCTGTGAATCAAGAAGCCCCGATTTTTAAAGGAATAAAAGAAAATAGAAAAGTAGAGGAGCCAGAGAAGGAAAAAGGATTTGGTATATATAAGCATTTAATGAATGGTGTTAGTAATATGTTACCTTTCGTTGTTGGTGGCGGTATTTTAATTGCACTAGCCTTTTTCTTTGGTGGTATCGATACGAAAGGGCCGGTTGCAGAAACATTAATGTCAATTGGTGGTAAAGGGGCATTCCAATTCCTTGTTCCGATATTAGCTGGATTTATTGCGAGTTCTATTGCGGATCGCCCAGGGTTTATGCCTGGTATTGTCGGTGGATTTTTAGCAGCGCAAGCAAATGCAGGATTTTTAGGTGGATTAATTGCTGGTTTCTTAGCTGGATATATTGTACTTGGTTTAAAGAAAGTATTAGCAGGTTTACCAGCACAATTAGAAGGAATTAAACCTGTTTTATTATATCCGGTACTTGGTTTGTTACTTACAGGGGTATTAATGTTGAAAGTTGTAAATCCTCCTGTTGTTGCTTTAAATGAGGCATTAACGAGTTGGTTAAATGGTTTAGGTGGCGCGAATGCTATACTATTAGGGCTTATTTTAGGTGGAATGATGGCTATTGATATGGGTGGTCCTATTAATAAAGCAGCATTTACATTTGGGATTGCTGCAATTGAGGCTGGAAACTTTGGTGTGCATTCAGCTGTTATGGCTGGTGGAATGGTACCTCCGCTTGCGGTTGCACTTGCAACTACACTTTTTAAAGCGAAATTTACAGAAGCAGAACGTAAATCGGGTTTTACAAACTATATTATGGGGGCATCATTTATTACAGAAGGGGCAATACCATTTGCGGCTGCTGATCCAATCCGTGTAATTGTCAGTTGTGTTGTGGGCTCAAGTCTTGCTGGTGCATTATCGATGTTATTTGGAATTACATTGCCAGCGCCACACGGTGGAATATTTGTTATATTATTAGTGAATAAACCAGTTCTATATATTCTTTCTATATTAATAGGTTCTATTGTATCTGCCCTTATGTTAGGGATATGGAAAAAGAAAATTTCATAAAAAGTTCAAAAGGACAGCGGCCATATTAGGTAGCTGTCCTTTTCGGATTATAGTGTACGTTATATATATGAATGTCAAAATGTATATGATTTATGACATAAAAAGACATAGCGCAACCAAGAATTGTAATGTTTCGGTGTTTTTTTGTAACAAGATGGTAATACTATTACTTTTATTGCAAAAAAAACATATGAGTTTGAAAGAAAAAAATGATTAAAACTCTTAAAAATACGTATAGAACACTATTTTCTTTTATTCTACTTTATATTACAAAGCATTAATGGTTGATTACGAATCGTTTGTAATTGTGTGATATCCTAAATCTCCTGAAAAACTGTTGCTATAATGAGGACACGAAAACAAAGCGAATGGAGGCTATTCATGAAAAAATTAATTGGTATAGCAGCAGCAGCGGTTTTTGGTCTTGGGATTTTCACTACTTCTGCAAAAGCAGAAACTGTTGTAACAACAGAGGTATTAAATGTACGCGAGAACCCAACTACTGAATCACAAGTTGTAGGTAAAGTATTAAATGGTCATAAATTAGATGTTACAAATACAGAAAACGGATGGTCACAAATCAAATTAAATGGTAAAGACGCATTCGTAAGCACAGAATTTACAAAAAGCATCTATTACGTAACAGCAAACGTATTAAACGTACGTGCTGAAGCGAACACAAACTCAGAAATTCTTGGTACGCTTAAGAAAGACGATATGATCGAAACAACGAACCAAGTACAAAATGGATGGTTACAATTCGAATATAACGGGAAAACAGCTTACGTTCATGTTCCTTTCTTAACAGGTACAGCACCTGTTATCGAAAAACAAGAAACGCCTGCTCCTGCTCAAGCTGCAGCACCTGCTAAAGCAGAGGCAAAAGCACCAGCAGCACAAGAAAAACCAGCTGCTAAACCTGCTGTCAAAGCAGCAGAAACAAACACTCCTTCTGGTGGTCGTGAACTAACAGTTGAAGCTACAGCATATACAGCTCATCCGAGTGAAAATGGCGGCACATATGGTGGTCGTGTATTAACTGCAATGGGTCATGACCTAACAGCGAATCCAAACATGAAAATGATTGCTGTTGACCCGAAAGTGATTCCACTTGGATCAAAAGTATGGGTAGAAGGTTACGGAGAAGCAATTGCTGGTGACACTGGCGGTGCAATTAAAGGTAACCGTATCGATGTTCTAGTTGGCTCAGATAGCGCTGCTAACAAATGGGGACGTAAATCTGTTAAAGTGAAAATTTTAAAATAATGCTATTGTTGTTAAAAAAATAAATCTAGCACTTAAATATCGAGTGCTGGTCTTTCAGGCTGTTGGGAATTTCCTAACAGCCCTTTTTGTGAGTTTAAAATGGATATACAGTGCGGCCTGTGATGATTTTATATGCACTGCAAAATTGGGTTTGTGCATATTGTTTAGTCGGTTCGTCTAAAGTTTGATTGTCCAATAATGTATGAAAGGAACGTAGTAAGCAGCTTAAAGCGAAATATAATTCTTCTTGTGAGCAGTTCTTTTCTTTTAAGGATGTTTCTAAAATGAGTTCTTCCGTTAATGTTGAAAAATTAAGCGTAGCTTGTCCGATTTTCATTATATCCTCTCCGATCCTATTTTTTATCATGTATATGTACCATTGGACAAACTATGTCAAATTTATCTCGCCATTTAGGGAATAAGGTCCTCATCATAAGATTTAGAGGGAGGCGAGAAACTTTATAAAAGCCTGTTTGGTTAGGGGGATAATCGGTGAGGGAAGA
This sequence comes from Bacillus sp. 105MF, assembly GCF_000374885.1. Lineage (NCBI taxonomy): Bacteria > Bacillati > Bacillota > Bacilli > Caryophanales > Bacillaceae > Bacillus > Bacillus sp. 105MF. The sequence continues at coordinate 66,174 of NZ_KB895570.1, forward strand.
AGGTGATCTTACTTGGTTAAAGGTTCACTGTATCATTCTTATTTTTTGAATTTCATTTACAGTATTGAAAGAACTTGCATTATGACTATTAAAATTGGTAAGATTGGATATAATGATCAGATGGATAAGATTACATAAAGAGAGTTGAAGTATATGGGAGAACTGCAACGTGAAAAAGTTGCTGTCATCATCGGACCGACTGCGGTGGGAAAGACAAAATTAAGCATTGATCTCGCAAAAGCGTTAAATGGTGAAATCATTAGCGGGGACTCAATGCAAATTTATCGTACGATGGATATCGGGACAGCTAAGGCAACAATGGAAGAAATGGAAGGAATTCCGCATTACATGATCGATATTAAAAATCCAGAAGATTCATTTTCTGTAGCGGAATTTCAAGAGCTTGTTCGAGGTTATATTCGAGAAATTACAGAACGTGGGAAACTACCGATTATTGTTGGTGGTACAGGCCTTTATATACAATCAGTTTTATATGACTATCAGTTTACAGATGAAGCTGGAGACCCTGTATATCGAGAGGAACTAGAAAAACTAGCGACAGAACATGGTGTAGAATATGTACATGAAAAGCTGCGAGAGGTAGATCCAGAAAGTGCAAGTCGCATTCATATGAATAATGTAAGGCGTGTCATTCGTGCTTTGGAAATTTTTCATACAACGGGGCAGAAGATGAGTGATCAACTTGAAAAGCAAGAAAATGAGTTGTTATATGATGTTTCGCTAATCGGCTTGACTATGGATCGCGGAATGTTATATGATCGCATCAACTTGCGTGTTGATCTTATGGTCAAACAAGGATTGCTGCAAGAAGTGAAGGCTTTATACGAAAATGGAGTCAGGGACTGTCAATCTATTCAAGCGATTGGTTACAAAGAATTATATAATTATTTTGAAGGGCATGTTTCGCTAGAAGAAGCGATAATGCAATTAAAAACAAATTCGCGTCGCTATGCAAAGCGTCAACTAACATGGTTCCGTAATAAGATGGATGTTACATGGTTTGATGTGACCGATGGTGAAAAAACAGCAGAAATTTTGCGGTACATAGAAGGAAAGCTACAATTAAAGTCGAATAATAAGTAAGTAGAGAAAAAGAGGAGGATTCGACATGAAGCAATCAATCAATATTCAAGATCAGTTTTTAAATCAACTCCGTAAAGAAAATACGTTTGTGACGCTGTACTTATTAAATGGTTTCCAGCTTCGTGGATTAATTAAAGGTTTTGATAACTTTACAGTTTTATTGGAAACAGAAGGTAAGCAACAGCTTATTTATAAACATGCTATTTCTACATTTGTTCCACAAAAAAACGTTTCAATTGAATTAGAGTAGTAAAGAATTGTACATAGCAAAAAAGAGCGAGTGATTCGCTCTTTTTTTATTTATATATTTTAGAGATTCTTTAATGAATGCGGAAAATAGAGAGTCTAACAGTGGTATCACCTGTCTCGGGAATAGTGATTGTATTAGTGGTAGATTGAATAGTAATCGTAGTTCTGGATTTTAAAGTTTCAATTGTTGAAAATGTAATTGAACTTCCAATTGTGTTTGCTGAAAAGTTATCTGAAGGTATGTTGCCATTAATGGAAATTCCAAAGCCGAAGGGAGCTGACCCCGAAAATATTGTTGAAGCTGAAAAGTCAATGACATATACACCATCTTCAAGGATTGTGATTGTATCTGTTGCATCGAAATGTATGTTATTTATGTTTGAGATAAGATTGAACTGGATGTTTTGATTAGGTTTTATAGTTTGTGGAAGTGTATTTTTAAGTACGGCTGTAGTTACTGGAAAACTAAACCCTTGAGGTCCTCGTTCCCCTTGAATACCTTGTTCGCCCTGAGGTCCTCGTTCCCCTTGAATACCTTGTTCGCCCTGAGGTCCTCGTTCCCCTTGAATACCTTGTTCGCCCTGAGGTCCTTGTTCGCCCTGAGGTCCTTGTTCGCCCTGAGGTCCTTGTTCGCCGTGAAGTCCTTGTTCGCCTTGAGGTCCTTG
>NZ_KB895570.1:68981-248875 GCF_000374885.1 Bacillus sp. 105MF
CCTTGCTCGCCGTGAAGTCCTTGTTCGCCTTGAATACCTTGCTCGCCTTGAGGTCCTTGTTCGCCTTGAGGTCCTTGTTCGCCTTGAGGTCCTTGTTCGCCTTGAGGCCCTGGTTCGCCCTGAGGTCCCTGCTCGCCCTGAGGCCCCTGTTCGCCCTGAAACCCTTGTTCACCTTGAGATCCTTGTTCGCCTTGAGGTCCAGTCATTTCAATTGACGCAATTTGTAGTAAAGTAATTTGTAAATTTTCTATTTGCATGATGATTTTTTGGAACACAAGATGATTGATTCTAAATAATTTAGTGATATACAGTGAAAAGTTGAGTAGGTTTTGTAATTCAATATATGTTGCATTTGCTACAAAAGGTTGATTATCCAAAATAGTAATTAAATTTTCGACAATTGCAATGCCAGCTTCTCGCTGTGTAAGCGTTAAGTTTAAACGTTCCAGGAACCCCTTTATTATTTCTAATAAGGTTATAAGTTCTTTTGTGTTAGATTCTGTCGGATTGGAAAATACAGCTGGAATAATATTAGTTAGGTCACTTAAAGTATCGGAAAAAAGATTCGCGTATAATTTAGGAATAGGGGTATAATGGACTGTCGGAATACGATGAGGTTGTGTTGGAAAATACGGTTTTGAAATCTTTTTTTGGTTATCATTAAAATAAGACATTAAAATGCTCCTTTCTAATTGAGATGGTGAAAAACCTATCATAGTAGATGCAAGTTAAAGATAAAAAGGAATAGGGAAACGGGCAGTTTATGTGAAAAATAGTAAAAACGCCCATTTATAAGGCGTTTTCTTTTTGTTTTGCATATTGATAATACCTTTTTAATGAAATTTTTGATTTGAAACCAACGCGTTTCATGATTTCTTGCTCTGGGATGTGCTGTTTAATTAACCGTAAAATAAATGTATTTCGAAAGTGTTGGCCGGAAATGCCTTTCCGTAAATTTGCCCGTGCCACCTCAAGACGAATCATTTTTTGGACGGCTATTTCTGTTAGTGCTTTTGGAGCATCATTTTCGTACACCCACCGATATGTGTTACGGTTGAAATCGAATGCCACAAATAGCGGGTCATCACTATGGTATTTGGGACGAACTGGTTCAGGGATTTTTTTATAATAGTTATATAGTTGTTGTTTGTCGTCGTGAGTTAAATTAATGGTTCTTTCAACACCTGCTACTGCTGGAATGGAAATTGTATTCGTTTCAAAATGAACGTGATGCATATTTAATGATACAAGTTCTTGTAGGGATAAGCCGTAGTCAATGAGTAAATTTACAATAGAAATATTACGATCCATTAGTAATGGACGGACAGGGCGTTGTTTCTCTGATAATCCTTCTAATGAAGTCAGAGTATGTTTTAAGCGTTTTTCGTCCTCTTTTGAAATGAAATCTTCATCACGTAACGCGCGATTAGGTTGGATGACGAGTTTCATGTCCTTTAATGGGTTTGGGAGGTTTAAAAACTGATATAGTCTATTTAAGACAATAAAAACACGGTGCATTGTTTTTTCAGAATAATGCCGTTTCTTTTTTAAGTCGGAAAAATAATCTTCATAGTCTTTTGTACAAAGTGTAGCCCATATATTACTAGAGGAAAGTTTTTTATTTTTTTCTAACCAATGCCCAAAATCTTCAATATCATAGACGTAACGTTTAATGGTTGAAGGTTTTCTTCCTTTATTTAATAAAAAGGAAGAAAAAGCTTGTACCGTATCATGAATTTCCTTTGTTTCCATATTCCCACCACCCTGTTTTTTCTTATATTATAACAAATTTTTCTGAAAACAGTTATTTGTATGGGAAGTGGAAAAATTAATGATATTTTTTGGTGAGTCGATAAAAAGAGGTGATTGTATGGAACAATCAATGCGAAAGAAAAATAATAATCAAATTAATATTGTGTTAAATCACCGAAAAAAAATTTCAGTACCTGCTCCAGAAAAGAAATCGGTAATTTCAAGTGAAACGTCTACGAAGCATGAGATGCTGCAGCGGATTGAAGAAGAAATGGGTAAACTTGTTGGAATGGAAGATATAAAAAAAATCATAAAAGAAATTTATGCATGGATTTATGTAAATAAGAAAAGGCAAGAAATTGGCTTAAAGTCAGAAAAGCAAGTGCTTCATATGTTATTTAAAGGAAATCCAGGAACGGGGAAAACAACTGTTGCAAGAATGATTGGGAAATTATTATTTGAGATGAACATTTTATCAAAAGGGCATTTAGTCGAAGCGGAACGCGCGGATCTTGTGGGAGAATATATCGGGCATACAGCACAAAAAACAAGAGATTTAATAAAAAAAGCCATGGGTGGAATATTGTTCATTGATGAAGCATATTCGCTAGCGCGTGGTGGAGAGAAAGATTTTGGAAAAGAAGCGATCGATACGCTTGTCAAACATATGGAAGATAAGCAACATGGATTTGTTTTGATTTTAGCGGGATATTCAAGAGAGATGAATCATTTCCTTTCTTTAAATCCAGGTTTGCAATCGCGTTTTCCATTTATTATTGAGTTTGCGGATTATACAGTGAATCAGTTGCTTGAAATTGGGAAGAGAATGTATGATGAACGAGAATATCAATTATCAAAAGAGGCGGAATGGAAATTCCGTGATCATTTACATGCGGTGAAATATTCATCACAAATTACATCATTTAGTAATGGACGCTATGTCCGGAATATTGTTGAGAAATCCATTCGTACACAGGCAATGCGCTTATTGCAAGAGGATGCATACGATAAGTATGATTTAATTGGGATATCAAGTAGTGATTTAACGCTTGAAGAAGAGACGCACAGTTCATAAACTGTGCGTTTACTTTATTATGGAAGAGAAACGTAATGCATCGTATTCTATTTTGTATTTTTTGTTTTTGCTCGTTGTTCTAATTTGCTTTTTGGACTTGTATCAGCTACATCTGATGCAAGTCCTTGTGGATTAACGCTACTACTTTGTCCGCGATTGCGGTTGTTGTTTCCTTTTGCCATTCTTTATCACCTCTATTCTTCTTTAGCTTTTTGTTGATATGCCCTATGATATCGCTCCATCTTTTTGCTTTTTTCATGGGCGGATTTTGGGTCGAAGCTAATTTGGTTGACTGAGCTTTTTTGAGCGCCTTTGTTTACGTGGTTTGTCATTATGTTCACCTCGCTTTAAAGTTTAGTATGGACACTCTGAACAGAAAAAAACGTTGGAAAAGAAAAACCTCTTTACGTCATGTAAAGAGGTGAATTTACTATTTATGCAAGGAACGCTCTTTATTCTCTAAGCGTCTGTGCGGTAAATGCCATTTGTAATGAATGGAAATCATGCGGAAGCAAACAATAAAAATAAATAAGGTGTATAGAGCCCAGTCACTGACAATAATCTTGGCACCGATTAAAAATCCTGCTAAAATCGTCCAAAATGCATATACTTCTGCGCGAAGGACGAGAGGTTTGCGGCGTGCTAATAAATCACGAATGATACCACCGCCAATCCCTGTTAAAACAGCTGCAACAATTGTAGCGCTAATAGGTAAGTTGAGCTTTTGTGCATAAAGTGCTCCTTGTACAGCGAATGCTGATAAGCCGATAGCATCTGTGATGTTCTCCCATCTTTTCCAATGTTTAATTAATTTATTTGGAAATAGAAAGATAATCGTCATTGATAAAAGTGCAATTTGAAATAACATGTCTTGTTGCCAAAAAGCGCCGATTGGATAACCGATTAATAAATTACGAAGGGCACCTCCTCCAAAGGCAGTTGCCATCCCTAAAATATATACCCCGAAAATATCGTAATCTTCTTCCATTGCGACAATAGCTCCGCTGAGTGCGAAGGCAATTGTACCGATGATGCTAAAAATCTCCCATGCCATGAATTTTCTCCCTCGCTAACTAGATGAAATGTGCTTCCTCTGCTATTATATTAGAAGGTTTAATTTTCGAAAAGGGTGAGTGAACATATTTGATGGAAGAAAAAGAAAAAGTCATATTAGTTGGCTGTCAATTGCCGCAAGATGATGATGAACGGTTTATGCATTCCATGAAAGAACTCGCATCGCTAGCGAAGACGGCACGTGCAGAAGTTTTGGTATCTACAACGCAAAAACGTCCGAAATTTCACCCTGCTACTTACATAGGTAAGGGGAAATTAGAAGAACTTGCAGCGCTGACGGAAGAATTAGAACCAGCTGTTATTATATTTAATAATGAATTAACACCGAGCCAAATTCGTAATTTATCAGCTATGTTAGATGCGAGAGTAATCGATCGAACGCAACTAATATTGGATATTTTTGCTCAGCGTGCGAAATCAAGAGAAGGTAAGCTTCAAGTGGAATTAGCTCAGCTACAATACACGATGCCACGTCTTATGGGGCAAGGGCTAGCGCTATCGCGTCTTGGAGGCGGGATTGGTACGAGAGGTCCTGGTGAAACGAAGCTAGAAACAGATCGTCGTCACATTCGCTCTCGTATTGATGAGATTAAGAAGCAGTTAGCGATTGTTGTGGAGCACCGGAAAAGATATCGTGAGCGCCGAAAGGATAATCAAGTATTTCAAGTTTCGTTAATTGGGTATACAAATGCTGGGAAATCGACGTTATTTAACAGATTAACAGAAGCAGATACATTTGAAGAGAATTTGCTGTTTGCGACGTTAGATCCAACAACAAGAAAAATGCAATTGCCGTGTGGGTATACGGTGCTATTAACTGATACGGTGGGGTTTATTCAAGATTTACCAACATCATTGGTTGCTGCGTTTCGCTCTACACTGGAAGAAGCGAGGGAAGCGGATGTGATTTTACATGTCGTTGATTCTGCAGATCCAAATTATGTAGGTCATGAACAGACGGTGAAAAAATTACTACAAGACCTTGAAATTGACCACATTCCAATTATTACGGTTTACAATAAGAAGGATAGATTACATCAGAATTTTATTCCGTTTCCAAAAAATGATTTTCTTATGACAAGTGCTTTTGAAGAAACAGATTTATTAAGCTTGAAAGAATCGGTAGAAACGAAGATGATGGAAGAGATGGAATCGTATAAGGTCATGATTCCTCCGGGTGAAGGTAGATTACTAACGCTTTTAAAAACAGAAACGGTATTAACTGGGATGGAATTTAAAGAAGATGGATTCTTGTATGAGTGTACAGGTTATATCTTTGCTCATTCACCGCTGAATGGACAGTTAAAGAGATTTTTAGTGGAAAAAGGAGAAGAGAATAAAAATGTTTGATCGTTTGAAAAATGGAGAAAGAATCGCTCCTATTGTAAAAGAAGTAGAAGAACAAATTACCGGTGTACATAAACGTATTGATACAATAATTGAAAGTAATCAATTCCGTGTATTAGAAAGTTTTCGTAAACATAAAATTAGTGATTCACACTTTATTCCAACAACAGGTTATGGCTATGATGACATTGGTCGTGACACATTAGAAAAGGTGTATGCTGATGTATTTGGAGCAGAAGCAGGGCTTGTTCGTCCGCAAATTATTTCAGGTACACATGCGATTTCAACAGCTTTATTTGGTATTTTGCGCCCTGGTGACGAATTATTATATATAACAGGGAAGCCATATGACACGTTAGAAGAGATTGTTGGTGTGCGCGGGAAAGGTGTTGGTTCTTTTAAAGAATATAACATTGGTTATAATGCTGTACCGTTAACGGCGGAAGGACGCGTTGACTTTAAAGTTGTAGAAGCAGCTATTCAGGAAAATACGAAAATGATTGGTATTCAGCGTTCAAAAGGGTATGCGACTCGTCCGTCATTTACAATTGCAGAAATTAAAGAGATGATTTCTTTTGTAAAAGAGATTAAATCAGATGTTGTTGTATTTGTAGATAACTGCTACGGAGAATTTGTTGAAGAGTTAGAACCGTGCCATGTCGGGGCAGATTTAATGGCAGGGTCTCTAATTAAAAACCCGGGTGGTGGAATTGTAAAAACAGGTGGCTACATTGTTGGGAAAGAACAATATGTAGAAGCTTGTGCATATCGTTTAACATCTCCAGGTATTGGAGCAGAAGCAGGGGCATCTTTATATAGCTTACAAGAAATGTATCAAGGTTTCTTCTTAGCTCCTCATGTTGCTGGTCAAGCGTTAAAAGGGGCGGTCTTTACAGCTGCATTTTTAGAAAAGTTAGGAATGAATACATCACCAACTTGGAATGCTGCAAGAACAGATTTAATTCAGTCTGTTCAATTTGATGACAAAGAGCGTATGATTGCATTTTGCCAAGCAATTCAATACGCATCTCCAATTAATTCTCACTTTACACCGTATCCAAGCTATATGCCAGGTTATGAAGATGATGTCATTATGGCTGCAGGTACGTTTATTCAAGGTGCAAGTATTGAGCTATCAGCAGATGGTCCAATTCGTCCTCCGTATGTTGCCTATGTGCAAGGTGGATTAACTTATTCTCACGTGAAGATTGCGATTTGTTCTGCGATCGATGCGTTAATTGAAAAAAATCTATTAACAATTTCGTAAGGGAAAGCTGTCGATTTCGGCAGCTTTTTTGTATAGAAAAAGGTATTTATGCCATTTTAAAAAAGAATGAAAAAAATTCATAAAAAAATCATGTCAGAAAAGCTAACATCTGTTGACATCAAACATAACATGATATAAAATGAGAAACAGTTAAGGCGAAGGAGGAACTGAAACAATGAAAGAAGATAGACGTTCTGCCCCGCTGTTTCCTATTGGTATTGTAATGGATTTAACACAATTATCTGCTCGTCAAATTCGTTACTATGAAGAGCACAATTTAATTTTCCCAACCCGTACAAAGGGAAATCGTAGATTGTTTTCATTTAATGATGTAGATAAGTTGTTAGAAATTAAAGATTTGTTAGATCAAGGCTTAAATATGGCTGGTATTAAACAAGTGTTACAAATGAAAGAAAATCAAACAGAAGCAGTGAAAGTAAAAGAAGAAACGAAAGAAATTTCAAAATCCGAGCTTCGTAAAATTCTTCGAGATGAATTGCAACATACAGGTAGGTTCAATCGAACTTCATTACGGCAAGGTGATATTTCAAGGTTTTTTCACTAAAGATTACTGATTCTGAAGGTGTTTAGAGGGACTAAGGAGGAATATATAATGGCAAAGTACACAAAAGAAGATATTTTTCGTTTAGCGAAAGAAGAGAATGTAAAATATATCCGTCTACAATTTACGGATCTTTTAGGGATTATTAAAAACGTAGAGATTCCAGTTAGTCAGTTAACGAAAGCTCTAGATAACAAAATGATGTTTGATGGATCTTCAATTGAAGGATTTGTTCGTATTGAAGAGTCTGACATGTACTTATATCCAGACTTAGATACTTGGGTAGTATTCCCTTGGACTGCTGAAAAAGGTAAAGTAGCTCGTTTAATCTGCGATATCTACAATGCTGATGGCACTCCATTTGAAGGTGACCCACGTAACAATTTAAAACGTATGTTAAAAGAAATGGAAGCACTAGGATTTACAGAATTCAACCTTGGACCGGAACCGGAGTTCTTCTTATTCAAAGTTGATGAAAAAGGAAATCCAACATTAGAACTAAACGATAACGGTGGATACTTCGACCTTGCGCCGATGGATCTAGGGGAAAACTGTCGTCGTGATATCGTTCTTGAACTTGAAGAAATGGGTTTTGAAATTGAAGCATCTCACCATGAAGTTGCACCAGGACAGCACGAAATTGATTTTAAATATGCGAATGCACTTCGTTCATGTGATGACATTCAAACATTCAAACTTGTTGTAAAAACAATCGCTCGTAAACACGGTTTACACGCAACATTTATGCCGAAACCATTATTCGGAGTGAACGGTTCTGGTATGCACTGTAACTTATCTCTATTCAAAAATGGAGAAAACGTATTCTACGATCAAAATGGTGAATTACAATTAAGTGATGATGCGCGTCACTTTATCGCAGGTATTTTAAAACATGCCCCGGCATTTACAGCGGTAGCTAACCCAACTGTAAACTCTTACAAACGTTTAGTACCTGGATATGAAGCGCCTTGTTACGTAGCATGGTCTGCACAAAACCGTAGTCCATTAGTGCGTATTCCAGCATCTCGCGGTATCAGTACACGTGTAGAAGTACGTAGTGTTGACCCAGCTGCAAACCCATATTTAGTAATGGCAACATTATTAGCAGCAGGTCTTGACGGAATTAAAAATAAATTAACTCCGCCAGCTGCAGTGGATCGTAACATCTATGTAATGACTAAAGAAGAACGTGAAGAAGCAGGTATCGTTGACTTACCAGCAACATTAGCACAAGCGTTAGTTACACTACAATCTAACGAAATTGTATGTGGTGCATTAGGTGAACATTTACTTGAGCACTTCATCGAAGCGAAAGAAATTGAGTGGGATATGTTCCGCACGCAAGTTCACCAATGGGAACGCGATCAATATATGTCTCTTTACTAAGAGTCTCAAACCCTTGATACATAATGTGTTGAGGGTTTTTTGTATGCGTGGATAAAGGGAGAAGTATCAAGTGTTTTTAGCTTATGACCATATTTTGACCATATTTATTTCATGACCATACCATGACCTTTTTAAAGTAGGTTACGTTTCGCAAACGCTTCGTATTTATTAAGACTCTTTTTGTTCATCTCTTTTGAAATGTGGGCATATATGTCAGAAGTAATTTGAATTGAATCATGTCCTAATCTTTCTTGCACTTCTTTCATTGAATATCCGGCGTCTAACAAAAGAACGGCATGTGTATGACGTAAACCATGAATCGTGATATTTGTTACATTAGCTTTTTTTAAAATGCGAGTCATAGCTCTTTGTAAAGTAGACTTTGGATAAGGAAGTCCATTTTCACGTGCGAATACTAATGAAAGATCAGGGTATAACCCTCCTAATTTCAGTTTACATTTATTCTGTTCAAGTTTATGATTCTTTAAGATTTGGATTAAAAAATCTGCTAAGATTATCGTGCGGTAAGATGCTTTTGTTTTGGGTTTAGCGAATAGATTATCTAGGTTTTTATAATCATAAGTGAAGGTGTGACGGATACTTATTGTTCCTTCTTCTAAATCAATATCATCCCATCGTAAAGCCAGTGCCTCACCTTTGCGTATTCCTGTGTGAAGTAGTGTAAAGAACAACGAGAAATAATGAGGTTCTGTTTCTTTTAATTTTTGAACAAATGTATTCACTTCTTGTCCTTCTAAATGCTTGATTTTTTTGTCTTCAGTATCACTTTTAGCAATGACAATTCCGCGGAAAGGTGTTTGTTGAATAAGCTGCAAATCAACAGCTTTGAGCAAAGCTCCTTTTAAAGGTGCAGTGTAATTCTTAACACTATTTTCACTATACCCTTCTTCTAAGAGGTGATTCACGAATTTTTGACAGAGTGAAGGTGTAATATCGAATACCTTATACGATCCGAAAAACGGAACGATATGTTTGTTTATTGCTGTTTTGTGAAGATTGTATGTATGATTTCTAACCTTTCCTTTTTTGTAGGTTATAAGCCAATCATTCAAAAATGTAGAAATCATCACATTTTTATCTTCTATAAAAGTCCCGTTACTTAATTCTGTTTCAGCCTTCGCAGCATGAAGTTGAGCTTCTTTCTTTGTTTTAAAACCACGTTTTGTTGTTTGTTTTTTCTTTCCTGTTTTCGGATCAATAGTGGTGTAAATTTTGTAGAGCCATTTAGCTCCATCTTTTGTTTGGTATTTTTGGAAAGACGCCATGATTTTCCCTCCTTTATTTTTCTTTTAACCAAGAAACAGGTGTGTCTATATATCCTTCTATTTCGTATTTAATTTCTCCATCTTCTTCGTAAACTCGCGTAACGATAGGCAATTTTACAAGTTAATTTTCTTTTTGTTTCTGTCTTTTTTCTCTTTCAATCGCTAAATCAATAATCAAAACAACTTCCTCTTTTAATAAATTTTATAAAACTTTAAGAGTTCTATAGGAATGTTATTTTTATATGCTATACATTTTTTTGTATCACCTGGAATAATGGTATTTTTGTCTATTAATAAAAATGCAGCAAAGGTATTTGCTTCTATTTCTAATCTATCAACAGATAAAAAAGTATTTTTTCGTAAGAATAGAGTATTTACTTCTTCGTGAAGGACAGCATGTCCCAATTCGTGAGCACAAACTGTCCTTTGCATAGTTTCTGATAAATTATTATTAATAGCGATAAACTTATTTCCTTCTTCACATTTGTAAAAACCATTAATCTCTTCATGTAAATCATGAAAAAATACAATGATATTTAAACAATCAGCAAGCTCAAAGGGATTTTTCGTGTTATATTTTGTGCAAAGTTGTGTGACTAGATCTCTTATGACGAATTTCAATGTTTTCCCTCCTAATCTCGCATCAGTTATTGTCGTTATTACGATATTTCTTAGGAACGTATTTTTTATTGATTATTTTTGTTTGTTTCACGATGTACTCCATTGCATCTAATAATGATTCAACAGCTTCCTCACTCATAGGTTCACCAGAGAACATTAAGCCGTCTTCACCTTGAAGGTCTCTTTTTATTTCTTCCATTCTTTTTGCTATATCTTTCTCATCTTTTTGTGTTAATTGCTCTTTTGGTTGATCCGTAACAGCTCTACCTAATAAATAGTCGGTGGAGATTGAAAAGCAATCAGCTAATTTAGTTAGCACATCATGTGGAGGAAATCTTTCTTCGGATTCATAATAGCCTATCATTCTTTGGGAGACTCCGATCTTTTCAGCTAGTTGTTTTTGTGTTAAATTTTCTTTTTTTCTCAAAGATTTTATTCTAAGACCTATCATATTGTTCACCTCTCTAATTGAACTAATTGTTCACTTTTTTTAAAGTTTAGCACAAAATGTTCTTTTTTGTATCGACATAGAACAAAAAGTTCTACATTCTGTATTTAGAACATATAGTTCTTTTTTGGGGGTGATTACATGAAAAATAAAATAAGCTTCTCACAAGTAAACTTATATAAAGAAATTGCAATCTATTGTGGAGTTACTGAAAGATATATCCGAATGATTGATCGAAAAGAAAGGAATCCATCAATGGAAACAGCTAAGAAAATTGCAAAATTCTTTGATATGAACATTGATGATATTTTTTTTAGTAACAAATCGAACTTTAAGTTCTTTTTAGTTTCCTGTTGGGCTGAAAAAAATAATGGTAACAAGGAGGTTTCATAATGGGAAATTTAGCGGTAGTAAATGACGAAATACAAAATAATAAATTAGTTTTTGACAATAATGGAGAGGCTGTAACGGATAGTTTAACTGTTGCTGAAATGTTTGGAAAAGAGCATAAAAATGTAATTCGTGATATCGAGGTTCAATTAGAAAAGCTAGCGGAAGCTAATGAAATAAAATGGGGGATGCTCAACTTTGGGCAGACCCAATAGCAACATCCTCAAAATAAACAGTGGTATAAAAAATATCTTTTAACAGAAGATGCGTTCGTAATTGTTGCGATGTCATATGTGACTCCAGAAGCTATGAAAATAAAAGTAGAATTTCTGCGAGAATTTAAAAGGATGAAAGAACATATTGAAAAAAAGATGAAAATTCCTGGGGATACATTCGATCAAATAGAGTTGTTAGCGGCAGGAACTAGTAACTTGAATAAAAGAGTTTCTTCATTGGAACAGGTAGTTGAAAAGCAACTTACTGTTGATTATGGGCAACAACGAGTAATTGAAAAAGTAAAAGCTAAACGGATCTATTTCTTATGGGAAAACGGACATGTAGATAGAGACGTACATGATTCTACTCGTAAGTTATTCGGATTGCTAGGACGTAATTTGAAAGATGCATTCAATGTAAACAGTTATCGTGACATCTTGAAGAAAGATTTCAATGAAGCACTGAACTTTATTAACGGTTGGAGACCGATGGTTTAAGGGAGGATACCTAATGAACGGAACAGCAGTTGTAAATGTTGCTATTGACGAAGAATATGTTCGGAATCTAGCGGAACAAAAGGTTCAAAGTATTTTAGAAGGAATAGGGATCGGAACATGGAACGCTTAAAGCTAGAAACAAATCGTAAGTATGACTGGATAGCGGAAAACATTTTATTTAATCCAAGGTTCCAAAATGAAATGAAAGAAATTTCGAATAATAAAAGCAGTGGGCGTTGGATGTTCAAGGCGAAAGAAATGCGCGAGTTCTTAGAACCAAACTTTCATTATCTCAATGGAAGAGGTAATAACCAATGAATCTAACTATCAACTACAACAACGTAAAAGTAGCTGACTATCTTAAACTACTGGCTCATTACAAATTACCAAATAAAAAGTAGCGACGTCTCATTGAGAATCGGTTCGTGTGCTTAAACGCTCTTATTCGAAAAAGTGGCGAACATCATTGAATATGTGCAAAATGCATAAAAAAGAAACCCACGGCAATGGGTATCTTAGAAAAAACACTTTAATTTAGTATATCACGGAAAGTGAGTAAGTAGTACATGCAGATAAATCTAGTTCCTTATCAAGTACTGTTACCTCGGAAATTTTGGGAGCGAACAAATAGCAAAGAAGAGTTAAATCAGATGATTGAGCGATATTTCAGTGTTGGTTATCCACATTACGAGATTCAAGAAATCATTGGAAGTGAACAAGCATATGTGGCAGTTTGTGTAAGGAGGTAAACGAATGGCAACATTTCGGGTTAATAAAAACAAAAATTATACGACCATTAATAATACAGGTCTTCGAGATGAACGTTTGAGTTGGAAGGCAAAAGGAATATTAGCTTACATTTTATCATTGCCTGATGATTGGGTGTTTTACATGGAAGAAATAGCGACTCATGCGAAAGATAAAATTAGTAGCTTGTACTCAGGGATGAAGGAACTTAAAAAGTATGGTTATGTAAAAAGATTTCCTATAAAAGATGAAAAGGGAAAAATTCTTAAATGGGAAACGGTCATTTATGAAGTCCCACAAACAGAAAACACACATGTAGAAAATCCACATATAGAAAATCAAACACTACTAAATACTAAAGAACTAAGTACTAATAAACAAAATACTAAATTACAAAGTAGTAGTAATATCTTCTCATTCTATGAAAATAATTTTGGGGTTTTAAATCCATTCGTAGCCGATAGTATTACCCAATGGGCAAACGATACAAGCGAAGAACTTGTACAAGCAGCCATGGAACGGGCATTGAAACAACAGAAAAAATGGAACTACGCTGAGGGTATTTTAAAACAGTGGGTTAATAAAAATATTCGTACATTAGCAGATGTACATGCTTCGGAAGCTGAGTTTAAAAACAAAGGTAAAAAAGGAGTGAAGAGAGATGATCGCAACACCAATGCAAAAGGTAGCTCAATCCCTGGAATTGAAGGTGAATTACCATTCTGATCAATGCATGAAACACTCTTATGAAATAAGTGGTCAAAAAATTATTAAGCCTGTCCAGATGATCGAATATAAAGGACAAGTTGTTTGCCCGAGATGTGTAGTTGAACAAAACGACAAGATTTTAGAAGAGCAAGCGAATGCTCATTATAAAAAAGTTGATCGTTTACAGAAATTCAATATGTTAGAAAAAGCAAGTGTTATTACAAATAAGAAAATTCCACTTTCAAGGTTATCGGATTATAGAGTTGGATGTGCAGAAACAAAAAGTCATAAGCAGGCTATAGAAGAAACTTTAGAAGAGTTAAAGAACGGAAAGATCCAAAAGGTAGTATTCACAGGAAATCAAGGTACAGCAAAAAGCTTCTTAGCATACAGCATGCTTTACGAATTAAATCAGCATTTTTGGAAAATTAGTCAAGAAGAAGAAAATTACCATTTAATGAAAAGCTGCTTATACATTGAGTTAGAAGCAATCACGAGAATGATTATGGATTCATTTGATGATAAGAGCAGTAAGTACACACTTCAATATTTTGTTCAATTAATTTCTAAAGCAGATTTTGTAGTTTTAGATGATTTAGGGGCAGAAAGTGGCTCAACAAATTCGAATAAACAGGCTTCAGATTTTATACAACGGCTCCTATACGCGGTATCAAACGCTAGACAAGGAATGAGTACATTTACGACAACTAACTTTACCGGAAAACAGCTTTTTAATAAATATGATGCTAAAACAGGTAGTCGTTTATTAGGGTATTCAAGAGTATTGAAATTCACTACAGCAGATCAAAGGCTTGCAAATTTAGGATTCTAATAAGGAGGAATTAAAATGTGTGCATTATGCAACGGTATGGGAATTATTCGTAAAGAAACTTATCCAGGTGTAATTGAAACAAATGGTTGTAATTGTGAAGTGGCAATACAGCAGCAAGAAGTAAACCAAAAGCGCTGGGAAGCATGGTTAGTACGTTTTGAATCGATGGTCCAAAAAATTGAATCGGATAGAAACAAAAAAGCTAGTTAATAAGGGGGACTAATAATGAAAAATCCAGGTGTTGTAAGAAAAGTGGACGAACTAGGGCGTGTGGTAATTCCTGTTGAGTTACGCAGAATCTTAGGTATCGATACAGGATCGGCATTAGAGTTTCATGTCGATGGGGAAAATGTTGTTTTGAGAAAGCAAGAGAAGTCTTGCTTTGTAACTGGTGAAGTATCTGAAGATAACGTGGAATTGTTGAAAGGAAGAATATTTTTAAGTAGACAAGGCGCAAATGATTTAATGAAACTCATCATGTTGAACGGTGAGGAAAAAGGATGGCTTGGCAAATAAATCAAGTATTAATAGTTTAATAAGGAGCTGGGATGCAAATGGCTAAACAGTTAAATATTTTCGATGTAGAACCAGAAATTATTCAATTTGATATCTCAAAAGCTAATGTGAAAAAAGGGTCTGGAAGAGTTACATATACAGATGTGCGTGTCCAGATACCTAAGAATGCAAAAAGTACAGATGAGCTTCCTCGCACAACAAATGCTGATGATCGATATGAAATCTTTGAGAATTACACAATGGGAATATGGCGTTTCCAGAGAGCACGAGACAAATTATTTAACTGGGAAGCTGCTGAAGAGTTATGTAAAGCAGCAAGAAATCGTAAAGAAGCTATTCCAGTAAGGATTTATCTAGGAAGTGGATTTAAACCGAATGTTATTGAGTATATGAATTAGGAAAAGAGAGATGTACTTGTGAAAGCTGAGATTGATGTAACAAATAATAAAATCTACGTTGTAAAGGATGGACGTGTAATTGCTGTAGAGCCACCAGCTAGTGGATACGGTGAGCAAGTTGCTGTTTGGCAAAATGGGAAAGTTGATCGTGTGGATACTAAGTTTACTGAAAAGATAAAATAATCATTTTTAGAAGGTAGGTTCGCTTATGAGCGTATCAAGAAATCATGAAGCGATGAAGGAATTACGTTTGAAAATATACATCGCTTTAGAAGAAGCTAACTTCATTTGGGATGAGCGAGACATTATACGCTTTCGGGATATGTGGAAACAAAATATGAGTTTGCCAGAAATGGCTAAGGCATTAAGAAGGCATCAATCGGAAGTTGCGCTTCTTGTTATAGACCAAGCTGATAAGTATATGATTAAAAATCGTCCAATGGGATTAGGAATTTAAACACGAGAATATTACTGAACCTTGTATCATCGCTTCTACAGAATACTAAAAGAGCAGCTAGCAAAAGCTAACTGCTCAGCCCTCGGGGAAAGGGAGAAAGAAAATTACAAAGGTCACTGTGAATTCAAGCTGTATCAGCCCATTTATAGTATTGGACAGAATTTAGAATTTTATTCGGACAAACTCAAAAAGAGCAGCTAGCAAATGCTAACTGCTCAGCCCTTGGGGAAAGGGGAAAAGCCTAACATCACAGATGAGAATCTGGATGTAAGTATAGTATGATCGAGGTTTTGAATTTTATTCAAACAACCAAAAGAACAGCTAGCTAAAGCTAACTGCTCTCTCGGGATGGGAACTCAGATTGCTGGAGGCTCATTTAAATGGGTTATGGCTATCGCCTATATACATTATATGCAGAATATTGAGATTTATTCGAGGGGGGATGAGGAAATGATTAATGAATTGAAAGTAGGAAATGTATTACCATTTTGGGTACCAGTTAACTTAGGGTTTGCACAATCTATACAAAGAGCAGAAGGTGAGTATTTAGGGAAACACGATGGAATACATTTAATGACTCATTTCGATGAAGATTTGTGCATGTATGTTGTATCTGAATTGACTACTGGATTTGGAATCACTAATGGTTTCAAAAAATGGTTTGCTATCGAAAAAGCAAAAAGAAGAATAGATAAAAATAAAGATCGTGTTGATTTATGGATTAAAACAGTTAATGCGAAACATGGTGCATTGAATGAAGTGATTTCAACAAAATAATCCTTTTAATAGAAAGTGAGGTTTAGAGAAATGGCTAAATTAAAGAAAAAGAAAACCAGAAAAGCTATTGCTCGACGTGCGAAAGCTTTTGAAAAATATAGAGTTGAAAATGCATGGAGAAACATTTTTGTACAGGTTGGTATTTTAAAGTGAAAAGCAAATGAATATAGTCCGGCTAGAAAACTAGAGGACACCAATTTTTAGAGCAGCAATAAAGCTGTTTTAAGAAATGGTGTCCTCTTTATTTTTGAAAGGGGATGTGGGGAATGAAAGCATTAAAAGATCAATTACGTGAATGGAAAGAGCAATCGGATCAAACAAAAAAGAAAAAGAAGAAAAAAAGAAAAGAAAAATTAAGCACACGTGACATTGAGGATTTAATGGGGATTCGTGGACCACGTTATGAACGTAGACGTGGCGCATTAAGACAAAAATAATTAATAAATAAAAGGAGTGGTCTTACATGACTAAACAATTATCTTTCTTACCAAAAATCGATAGAACAGCAACACAAGAGAAACTAGAAGAGATTCTTGAGGAAGTACGTATTTATAGACAGTTTGGAATGATTCGCCAAGAAATGAAAGTCACCCCTTCTTATGAAGTAAGATATCATGGTCCTACAAATGTAGTTGGCAATCCTCTAGAAGATGTTGCATTAGCAAATGTTCAACAAAGCAAACGAGAAAAATGGTTAGAGAACATGTCTTTCCGCATTGACCAAGCATTAATTCGCTTCGGAAATAGTCGTGCAGGGCAAAACCAAAGAGATATTATTAAGAAGCGTTATTTAGAAGAAGATGATATGTGTGACTATATGGTTTATAACGAAATTGGTATGAGTGAGCGTACATATCGACGTTGGAAGTCTAAGGCGTTTTATAATCTTGCTTTTGCTCTTAGATTAGAAGTTTATGAGACAGAACAATCTGGAGGTGACGAATAATGAACTTTGTTCAGCCAATACGTGATCCAGAGCAAATCCAAAATCTAAAGGAGTACTTTAAGGAAAAGAGTGACCGTAATTACATTTTGTTTATTATGGGAATTAATACAGGATTAAGAATTAGTGACATTCTAAAGTTGAAGGTAGTAGATGTAAAAGGAAGTCATATATCTATGCGTGAAAAGAAAACAGGAAAGCAAAAGCGTATTCAAATCACAGCATCATTAAAAAGAGAACTTAAATGGTTTAATGAAGAAAGAGATGATGGCGAGTATTTATTGCAAAGTAGACAAGGGAAGAATCGCCCTATTGGTCGTAGCATGGCATATAAGATATTAAGTGGAGCAGCAGCAGAGTTTGGATTAGATGAGATAGGCACACATACATTAAGAAAGACCTATGGATATCACATGTACATGCAAACGAAGAACATAGCATTACTTATGGAGATATTCAATCATTCGTCTGAGAAAGTAACACTACGTTATATAGGTGTAAACCAAGATGCAATGGATAAAGCAATGACTAGGTTTAAAATCTAATCATTGTTTTTTCTTTTTTAATTTATACAGTTACTCATAATTTTTGTACTGTGTAACTCAAAAGAGAAAGTATTATGAATTCAATGATAGCAAGGGATCTCGCAATCGGGTCAGTTACACACAATATAAGATATGGGTAAGTCGTAGGAGATATTCTATCTCTAATATTTTAATGATAAAATATTAGGTGAGAAGGGGTGTGTTACTAATGGGGAAGAAACCAAGATATCTGAAGAAGAGGATTGAGGAGAAAAAGAGTGAACAGAACAAACACATAATTGATGTTACGATGGCATGGTATGAACAAAACAAACAAACAATTGATGTTGCGATGGCATGGCATGAACAAAACAAACAAGCAATTGATGTTGCGATGGCATGGCATGAACAAAACAAACAAGCAATTGATGTTGCGATGGCATGGCATGAACAAAACAAACAATTGATGTTGCGATGGTATGGCATGAACAAAATAGACAAACAATTGATATAGCAATGGCGTGGCATAAGCAAATCCAATCAATAATTGAGATGTGTGATAATATTGATTGGGATTTAATAGGTGAAGAAACCGCAGAACGAATAAAAGAAATTGATGGGATATTGAAAAAACATGAAGAAAATTATTGGTGTCTAGACTTTGAAATTCTTGATGCATTTGAAGGGAGTGAGATAACTCACGAACTTGTATCAGAATATGTAAGTAGAAATCTTGATGCGTACATAGAACAAATTATAAATGCTCCTATGTATGAACTACATGCAACTTTAATAAAGGAAACTTATGAAGCTTTTAAAGGGGGATACTATAAATTATGTGCTATGCCATTATTTGCTGCATTTGAACATGTTCTTGCAACTTGGGGTGATGGTAACGTAAATGCTGATTTGGTATCTGTTAGAAAAAAACCAAAAATATATAGTGTTAAAGCTGCAATTCAGCCTGAACAATATAGTGAGATAGAGGAAGAGCAATTTACTAAAGTTTTTGTCCTTTCGATAATTCGGATGTTACAAAGAACATTTGTTAGGGTTCCTGTTAAATTGTGCCAAGAACTTAATCGTAATTCAATAGCGCATGGCTTCCATGATTATGATTCTATAACTAAGATTGATATATTAAAGCTGTTTCAATTACTTAAATCCACATTAATAATAAGACATTTTGATACGGGTTTGGTAAAAAAATGATGGCAGAGTCGTGACCGCTTTTTGGCAGTAAATGTGCCGGTTGTTTTGGAATAGTCGTGTTATATTTGTATTGTGAGTAGTGGTGGAAAACATTAATCACGGGTTCCTGATATACTCGAAAATGGATTGCCATGACCGGTGGCAATGGTTGCAGATTGGATGGACGGTAGTTTCTTGATTTCTCATTCAATTGCAATTTAAGTTGTGTAAAAGGAGAGGGGCTTTTGCTCTTCTTCCAGTTACTTAATAATGTTGGTGTAGATGAACATAGTAACATTAAGTGATTGGAAGAAGAATAAAACTTCATTTACCGTATTTATAGTAATAATATAAGATTTTGACGAAAGGGCAACTGGTGCACGGTTGCTTTTTGTTTTATTATTTATGGTTTTCATTGTTTTAATTTGGAAGTGAATGATAAAATTGTGTTAAAACAATATGGAGGATAAGTAATGGATAATCAAAATAAAGATAAAACCTGATTTATTATCACACCAATTGGTGATGATCAATCTGATATAAGAAGAGCGGCTGAAGGGGTAATAGATGCTGTAATTGTTCCGGCCTTAGTTAATATGGGATTTGAGGAAAAGAATATTAATGTAGCTCATAGGATGCCGAGTCCTGGTTCGATAAATAGACAAGTCATTACGAGTGTTTTAGAATGTGATCTGGCTATAGCGAATCTTACAAATTTAAATCCAAATGTAATGTATGAACTTGCCATCAGACATGCTGCAAGAAAACCAGTCATTCAAATTTGTCAAAAGGGTACAAGGCTACCATTTGATATCACGGAGGAACGTACTATTTTCTATACTAATGATATGGCTGGGGTAATAGAATTAAGTGAAAATTTTAAAGGGATGATTATGGAAGCCATGGGTGAGGAAGAACCAGATAATCCTATTTATAGAGTAGTAGAAAGTAATACTATCATGAAGAATGTTGATGCCAGTGATCCGTCAAGATACATATTGGATCGTATGAGCTCATTAGAGAATAATTTTACTGATTTAATAAATAGTTTAAATTCTAATAATAAAAGACAGTCTAATGTCGAAAAAGATTATTTTAATAACAGAAATAAAGTTAGAATTCCTTTTGAAATGGAAGATAGAGTTGACGGACGTGAATCAATAAGAGAGTTGTTAGACAATGAGAAGAAAACAAATTCCGGGATTGCAATGTCTGCAACTTTTATTGGTGATTCAGGTGAAATTGAGATTAAAACTAAAGATTTTGAATATGTAGGAGAAGTTGTTGGAAAGTTATATAACCTAGTAGGTATTAGCAAACCAGAGCCGATTTTGCATAGAAGTTAGAGGGGAACTATTTTAAATGTCACATTATTAATGTGACATTTTTTATTTTGGAGGAGGATGAATGATGAGTATATTCCATTTGTTCATTGCATGTATGATTAGTAGTTTCACTACAATGTTTTTGTTAAAGTTGTTTAATAAAAATGCCAAGTAAACCGGAAGGAAGTGATGAGATGTTTTTACTTGAAGGTCTCATTGGATATTTCTTAGGTACGTTTGTTACTTTGCTAGTAATGTACTTTGGTTATCGTATTGGTGAGTAGAAAGAATGAGGACTAGGAAATGGCAAAGGAATACGCAAAGAAGTTTTATAAGTCAACAGTGTGGAAGAAGTGTAGGGATTCATATTTTAAATTTAAATATGGATTATGTGAGAGGTGTAAAGGGACGGGGAAGATTGTTCAGTACAAGGATCACAATAGGCAAAATAATAGTATTTCAAACTTAGAAGTAATGAGCTCCTCCGAACACACGAGAATGCATAATGAAAAAAAGAAATCATCAGATGTGAAAGGACAGGAAGAATATTGAGTGTAAAGGTTATAGCGCCAGTGGAAACAGCTTATTTTGTTGAAGTGGACGAGCTGTCGGATAGTAAAAGAGGCGTTGGTGGATTTGGTAGCACGGGAGCAAAGTAGTATCAAATTTGAATTTTATTCAGAATGAAAATTTAGTGAAAAAAAAGTAATAAAAAAGGAAAAACCCCTGGGGGACAGGGATTCACTAAGGGAGATATTGTTGTCGTGCAATGTCGAAATTCGGCATATTCAACAAATTAATATTATCACGAATTTTCAGGATAGAGTGGTAGTAGATGTGTCAAAAATGTGTATGGGTTTCATATAAAAGCGTTATCTTACAGAAAAAGAACAACTAGCAAAAGCTAATTGCTGTGCTTAATTTATGGCTGATTCCAAAAAAGTGACATACCAACAAAATATAAAATTATTAAAAGGAAAAGTGCTATGAAAATAATTAAAGAAATCTTTAGCCATAAATTTTTCATCAGTAGACCTCCTTTATTAAGAATATTAACATCTATCTAAAATTTGAACAAAATAGTTATTTAAATAAAAGAACCCCCGTTTATCTACGGGGCTTCTAAGGGTCATTGTCAAGTAATGACGTACTCGACTAATTAACCGTAACATGAACTTTTTGGGAATAATACTGGTAAATGCATCCAAATGATTAAGTGTTATTATTTTGAACAAAAACGTTACTTTAGTGGCAAATAAAAAAAGAGCACATTCATATGTGTGCTCTTAGAAAGGTAGGTTTCTCTGTGAGTAGGGATCTCCATACAACAACATATGCTTGTCACATTTAAATGTGTAAAAAATCAACAAAAACGCTATTTTATACAACAAAACAGCTAGCTCGATTGGCTAACTGCTTTGTTAGAAAGAAGCTCACGCTTAGCAAGTGATGAGTTGTAACTTTAAATTACAGCTATAGTATAAACCGGTGTGGAAATGTTATTCATGAATGAAAGGAACATGATAAAAACTTCATTTGAGAACAAAAACTTTGTCCCACTTCTGTTTAGGAGAACAGCTTTTAAAGCTATTCTCCTAAACAGAAGTGGGATAAAGCAGAGAGCCTCTCAAATGACAATTAATTAAGCCCTACAAAGGTAGTATGTACTTACATTGAAAATTTATACAAAAAAGCAGCTGGCTTAATAAACCAACTGCTCTATTGTTTCAATTACCTCATAAGGAGAAAAAATTTAGCGCAATTTCACGGGAATAGAATTCTGGCTGGTAGCCTATCCATAATATGCACGATATTTAAAGAAGTATTCACGAATTTTAGAGAACTTAATAAAAATTTCATTTTGTATAAATCAAGACCCTAGTCTCCTAGGGTAATGGGTATAACAGTTCGCTTTATTTGAACAATTATTATAATAACGCAATATTAAATTAATAACATCAAGTAAATGTTTCCAATAAAAGAGCAGCTAGCAAAAGCTAACTGCTCTACTCCAAGGGGGTTGGAGAAAGATTATTGTATCTGCAGTATTGACGGAATATTGAGTTTTATTCAAGTGAATCGAATTAGTATATGTATAAGTTGTAAGTTAAATGAAAAATAACATAGTTGCAGCATAGCAAGATAAAACTGAAATGATAGAAAACATGGTTTTAAGTTTTCGACGTTCTTTTTCATCTTTGGTAGCAAACGAAATATATTTTCGCATTCCAAATCCGAATATCCAAATGCCAAATGTTAATCCACATATCCCAACAAAAAATTGAGGATTTGGAAATGAAGTAGGAGTCGTAGCAGATAAAAGTACAGTTTTTATGGATAAATAACAAAATGTTGTTAAAAGAGAGCAATATATGATAGTGATAATCCATTTATTCATAATCGTTACCTCCTTTTATATAATAGTAAATTTATGTAAGTTAAAAATATTATATCATGAAGAACTTTTAATTGTATGTAATGAAAAACTCAACAAAATAATCCTTTTAATAGAAAGCGAGGAATAACAATGGGCTTAGGAAACCGAGGAATGGCATTTGAGATGCTTATTAATCTATCGAATGAAATGTACCAAAGGGAAGGAGTGGCGCTTATAAACAAGCGTCCGACTCCTGTGAAGGTGTTAAAAAGCGCGGGCGGGCGAGTACTAAATGGATTCTATGAATCTAAAAGCACAGTGGATTATGACGGCGTGTATAAAGGACGAGCTGTTGCATTTGAAGCGAAGTCAACACAGAGTCTCACGCGATTCGATTTAAGTAACATTGCGCAGCACCAGTTAGATTACCTGGAGAAAGCTGAGAAGATGGGAGCGGTGTGTTTCTTCCTTATAGAATTCAGTAAGGATCATACAGTGTTTCTTGTACCGGCATCAGTGATTCAATCTTATGTAAGGATGTCTCATCAACCGAATGGGAAGAAGTCTATACCAAGAGCAGACTTCGATATTTATGGATACTTAGTGGACCAGACAGAACGAGCACCAGTTGATTATTTACGATATGTTGGTGAATTAGCGGTTTAATGGATAACGGAACGATGATGAGTAGATGGTGGGGCTGCTTACTAGTCATCGTTCCCTTATTCAGAAGATAGGTATTAAAATTTCACATACCTTACAGGAAGTGAAAATAACAAAATTACAATAGGGGGATTCTAACTTGGGACAACAAAATTTAATCACTGAAGAAGACATTAGAACACTGGTTATCGAGGAATTACAGAAATATCGTGTTCTTAAGGTGCGTTTTCAAAATCAACAAGAAAGAACAGCATTCGGAGCAGAATTATTATTCCCTGAATTAAAGCCAAAACAAAACGATCAAGATAAAAAGTATATTCGTTATATTCAAGTAAAGAGGGTACTAGAAGAAGCGCTCGATGAGGATGAAAGTAGAATACTAGAAATGAAATATATGAATACAAAGGTACTAAATGATGATTATATTTACACAGTGCTTGGAATAAAACGAAGAACGTTTTATAGGAAGAAAAAGTCTGCTGTAATTAACTTTGCAGATGCGTTAGGGATGATATAAAATGGCACTTTTGGGATACCATATTGGGTACCTTTCGATAAGCAAATCAACGGTAATCTTAGTACTAGAAGGGGAACACAATCCCTTCTGGTGACTAAGCGTTCTACCAGAACAGAACGCACTCGGGCTACCGTATAGTGATGCTTCCATAGATCACCATGCACTTTGTTTGCGTAGGTAGCTAGCGGGGCGAGGAGTTAAGAGCACTCCTATATATTATTGTATTTATCATTCAGCTCAGGAGTCGTCCCCTGGGTTGATAATAAATATAATACTAGATGCCATGTTTATGATTTCCACATTTGAAAATGAAATGGGGTGGTTCATTTGATTGAATGACCATCACGTTCCCGGCACATTTCAAAACCAAAGTAATAAGTAATAAGAATAATAATGTATCGTTATTTGAGCACATTACACTTTCTAGTGATTACTGCGAATCTTCACTAGGCAGAGAGCTTCCGCTCTTTGTTTGAGCAAACATGAGGCAGTTCCCCCTCTGTCACCTCCACATGTTTGTTCACACAAGAAGCGGAAACTTCTTGATACAAATCATTTTCATGGGTTGAAAATGATGTCTACGGACGTAAAACGAGGAGAGCTTTCGCTCTTTTCTCGGTCACCGACGTAAAGCGCGTAGCTTAAATGATGATTGCGGTGATCGAGAAAAGAATGAGAGTAATCTTATTCTTGAAGAGATACTTTTGCCATTTGTTATCTCTCTTCCCCTTTAGGAGCTGTCACCTTTCGGTGATGGCTTTTTGTTTTGTAGGATATTCTTCTTTTCTGTCGAATAGATAAAGGGAAAGGGGAGGATCGTATGAGGGTATTTTTTAGGAATGAATCTGGAGAAATGATTCTTGATGCGAAGAATGAGGATGTAGCTAGTTTAATGGCTGTTTTGAAAGAAACTAAAAGTATTAAGATTGGCCTCTTTAATTATGATGTAAAGAAATATAAATTAGAGTATTATCGACATCCAAAAAATGAGGAAGCAGAAAGAGAATTAAACATTATATTGGAACGTAACTATAATGATAATAATTGATAGCATCCATAACGGGTTCTTGTTTCTTTGTTATATAGAAGTTACATAATAAGCATCTTTAAAGTATTAGGTATAGTTAGGATTGAACATCATATAATGATACAGAAAGGTCTTTTCTAACGTGTTAGTTACCTCACTGTGTATTATTAGCGCCTGGACGAGGGTGCTTTTTTTTATTGCACCTTTTGAGATGGACAAGCATATATTGTAGTGTAGGACAACCTCTCTCAGGTCCTATTCAATACTCATTGAACCCTCCTACACATTTGGGCATCTACTGATGATGTGGATGCTCTCTTTTTATGCACGATTTGAATAGGACAAGCATATACTGCTTATACCTCATTAACTTTAGTAATCTTGACTTTTGTTAATGAGATTCTCATAATCCTTTAAAGGGTGCTCGCGGAAACGGGTGCTCTTTTTTATTGAATAAAATGGACATTTGAATAGACAATCCTTCCTTAAAATAACCTTAATTAAATTATAGGTTTAAGAATATCCGGAAAACAAATGGTATAATTTTCTAAAACCACCTAAATAAAGTTGATTTTAGAAAAGGAGTAGAGGGGAAATGTTTCAGAAGTTCAAATTTTATTTAATCAGCCTTGTAATTAGTTCAATGTTAGGCGGAATTATCATAGGTGCTAATTTCTTGGTCCATAACATCTATTATTTAGTTGTAGGTAAAGAATTTCATTTTAATATGTGGTCTTCCATTATTATATTTAGTATCGTATTTATTTCAGGTTTCGCGTATATGTTGAAGAAGGGTCCAGATATACTTGTTAATAATTAAACCAATAGCAATTATCGTAGGCGCTGCCGTGATCGGTTTAGCGTCTTATTTTATTTTGCATAGAAAAAGGAACCATAATAGGCTCCTTAATTCGATTCAGAAGTTGTGTAGTTTTTCTTAATGATATCTTTTATGTTGATAATTAAGGATATAAGGAATCCCACAGCTAGGACACCGTTTACCCAGTAATATGTATTACCTGATGTAAATTTATTATAAAAGGAATCGACATTATAATATACTAGGAGCGCTGAAAAGACAGTAGAGAGTACTAACATACCAAAACTTTTCATGATGTTCACCTCAATTCTAAAAGTTGTGACTTTTAATACAATTATACATATAGATAAAGAGATTTACAAAAGTGATTAAAAATATAATAAGGAATTACCGCGAGGAGGAGTTAGAGAAATGAAACTAAGTAAACAAGAACAAACAGTTATTATCGATCAGTTAACAAATAATGTTATTGGTATGGATTTAGAACACATTGATCCTCAGAAATTAGAAAAGGCTGTAGCTATGCATAATGAAATAAGTGATGATATGACACCGAAGCAAACGAGAGAGGCGCTAATTAGTGTGTTAGATAAAACAATTGATGAATTCCTAAAAGCTTAAATATAAAAAAACTAATAGAGTCTATCGTGAGGTGGTGGTCGTGGCACGACAACGTAGCCCGGACAGAGATAAAGCATTTGAAATATATAAAGCAAGTAAAGGTGAGAGGCCATTAATTGATATTGCTGCTGAGTTAAACCTCAAGCCTTCGCAAATCAGAAAGTGGAAATCACAAGATAAATGGGATGAGCAATTTAATGGTAACGTTACTATTGCAAAAAGGAGCGTTACTAATGTTAAAAATCCCAAAACGAAAGAAAAATTAAAAGAGATTTTAGAGGATGAAGAGCTGACCGAAAAGGAACGGCTCTTTTGTTTATATTACGTAAAATACTTCAATGGTACGCAAGCTGCTATAAAGGCAGGATACACCAAAGAGAGTGCTCATGTTCAAAGTAGTCGATTATTAAGACGTGAACGAGTTGCTTCCTAAGCTATGACAGAATGGGAACTATTATGCTCTTCTTATTAAACGATAATGATGAGATTGTAGCTCAATTAGGGATGAAAGATGAATACTACTCCCACGCAATCACAAAAGCATACACTACCATAAATGACGGACCAGATGAGCGGACACTGATAGATGATACTGGTAGGACAAATGAGTCATTCACAGACTTTAGAGGTCATGTGATGTTAACCAGAGAGGGGAATGTCTGGACGGCTTATTCTGCTTTATACAAGAAAGAGACATACCAGGACTACGAAACTATCATTGAAACCTGGAGAGATACAAATAATTCTAATCCTGCTACTGCTGCAGTGGTAACGAAAGTAGCCGTAGGAGTATTTAAATACGGAGATTACAACCCACTAGACGCAACCTTTATAGAAGACTTGAAAGTGTACAAGAAGTTCAGTGTACCTGTAGATGCTACTCCTTATATTGTGGACCAGGGAGACAGTATTGTAATTGATACAGAGAGGGCTCTTGTAACGATAAACGGGAAGAACGCTATAAGTATTAAAGACCTATTCAGTGACTTTCCTGTCATAAAGAGAGGAGCAAATGAGGTTATTGTACGTCCTAAGGCTATAGGTACCGCAAAAATAACATATATGGAGAGATACAGATAATGAGAAAGCAAAGCGGAGATTTACACATAGTTGACTTTAAAACAAAGCTAGTAATAGGAGTTATACGCGCTCATGAATATGTAGAGGACAAAAGACACTGGGAAATTAAAAACTCCGTAGATATGTTAGACTTCAAAATACTCGAGAGCTCTCCTTATGAGCCTCTCTTGCAGCAACAAAATATCATCGTAAAAGAAACCCGTCCTGGTGTAATGACTCCTTATGTAATCACTGAGACGGAAAAAGACGCTGTATCTAAGACAGTTACAGTTTGTGCTAGTGGGGAATGGACCTTGCTTGCAGGGGAATCTTATATAGCTCCTCAAAAGATTCCTTCAATGAATGCTAGACAATATTTAGCTATGTCCTTAAACGGATCAGATTGGACTGTAGGTGACGTTGAAGCTACAGGGACTCATAGTATGACTATTACGGAGTTTATTTCACCTCTACAGTTTAATAACATGATTACTTCTGCTTTTGGAGGCTATGAACTTCAATACAGAGTTATTGTCCAGGGAGCATTTATTGTTAAGAAATATGCGGACCTGGTAGAAAAGCGAGGCAGATTCACTGCTAAGGAGATAAATGTAGGAAAAGACCTGCAGGGAATTGTTCGTAAAGAGAACTCAGAGGGAGTTATCACTACACTTATAGGCTATGTAACTGTAAAGGGAGCAGATGGAGAGGAAAAAGTTATCACTGTAGCAGATGCTAACGGAGGTATCCCCTACGTAGTAGATGAGGAAGCCTTTCAACGATGGAGCATAAATGGGAAGCATCGCTTTGGATTCTATACTCCAGAGACTGATAATCAGAATATGACTCCAGAGCGCCTGCTCGCTTTGACCAAGACGGCTCTTAAGAAGCGAATAGATACTAATGTAGTCTATGAAGTTGACGCCGTCTCACTGGCTAAATTAACAGGTCTGACTCATGAGACAATCAATGAAGGAGACACTGTATACATTAAAGACAAAACAATTAGTCCTCCTATCTTCTTAGAGGCTAGAGCTATTGCTGCAGATGAGTCTTATAAAGATCCTAGGCAGGACAAGTTTTACTTTGGTAACTATAGAGAGCTATTAAATCGAGATGACGCCTTACAGCGTGCTTATCAACGTATATTAGCTAGTTTACAAGACAAGGTACCTAGTGAGATGTTTAATCAATTACAGGAGAAAGTAAACAGTCAGACTGATGCTATCACTGAGGCAGGAAAGAAAGCAGATGAGGCTCACCAGGAATCACAAACTGCAAAGGACCTTGCTACACAGGTGCAAGATAACATAGATAAAATGCAGACGGCTATTATTGAAAGCCCTACTGCTCCTGCAGAAGACTTAGAAGCAGGTAAAACTTTATGGTTAGACTCTAGCGATCCGATTGCTAAGATATTAAAACTTTAGAATGGCACTGACTGGGAACCTCTTGTACCAGATACTGTAGGGATTACTACAGAGATTACAAACATCAAAGGTGAACTAGGTACAAAAGTATCTGAGAAGCAAATGCAGGAGTATATTGGTGAACTTGGAGCGGATAATCTCCTAATGAATACTCAGTTTGTAAAGCATACACTAGATAGCTTCGGGAATATCTCCTTATCAACTCCTTCTCTAGAGAGGTGGAACGCTGACAAAGACAGTACAGATAGAAAAATCACAGTAGATGAAACTCGCAGGTATGGGAACAGCAGATCTGTTAAGATTGAAACAACTCACACTGATACAAATATCTGGCATGGTATCTATCAAGATGTACCTGCTTATCAGAATCAAGGAAAGTTCCAATTCTCTGCTATGCTCTACACTACAGATAAATATAATATTTCCTTAGGAGCTGCATACAAAATAGAGTTCTTTAATGGGACAACTTCTGTAGGAACTTACAAGCAAGTTGAGTTCCAAGACTCATTAATTGATAATCAATGGGTTAGATTTACTATGGAGCATACAGCACCAGACGCTCCTATCACACATGCTCGTATAGAGATATGGATTAGAAGAGCAGGGACTGTCTGGGTATCAGAACCTCAATGTAACGTAGGAGAAAAGCTCCCTACTTACTTAGAGAACCCTAAAGACATCGTAAACTATGACGCTATGGTTAAAGAGGTTGCTGATCGTGTTACTAAGACGGAATACAATACTCGTAACACCTCTTACGATACACAGTTTCAACAAACTACACAGGAGATAAACTTGAGAGCAAAATCTACGGATGTATACTCTAAACAAGAGGCTAACGGGACATTTGGTAGTAAAGCTATTGTAGAGAGACACGAGACAGAGATTAAATTGAACTCACAGAATATCTCTCTTAAAGTTGACGCTAACAGAGTAATAGGAGCTATCAATCTTTCAAGTGAAGCCGCAGTAATTCAAGCTAAAAAGATTTACTTAGATGGTTACGTAGAAGCTAAACATATCCGCTCTGGTTCCCTTAAAGGCGTAGTAATTATGACAGAGGACCCGTCTAGCTCTAATAACCATATGAGACTAGAGAAGCAGAACCTTACTCTATATGGGACTGGAAGGTCACGTGGGTACCTAGGATTCGTACCTACCACAGATGGCTCCTTTACAGAGGCTCTTGTACTCGGAAATGATTACTCTGGAGCAGGTGGTAGCGTCAATGACTCGTTAGTAATAGATCATACGTCACCTAGTGCTACAAACTTCACAGATTCTGTAGCTAGTATAGGTCTTGCTTCTGGGAAGGACGCTAAGGGGAATATTCTTAAGAGTTCACATATCTCATTTACAAGATATGGTGGCACTAAAATGACTCTTAATTCCACTGGGAGTATAGATGTGGTTGCGAAGGATGATATTTATCTCAATGCAAGTAATTTAGGTGATGTTCGCATGAGAGGAGGAAATTATGATTTCCTATCTATAAGTGGCACGTTCACATTTAGAAAAGAACGTACGCAGATAACAAATGACTTCATATTAAGATTAGATGACACGGATGGATATGAAGCAGTTGCTACAACGTACCACAATATGCATATCAAGGTTCACATAGGAACAAGAAACAAAGAAGGGTTCTATTTTCTTGAGAGATATGATCCAGCTCAGGGGATATATACGATGTATGCAAACGTAAACTGTAATAATCTATGGGCGGCTTATGATGTATCTGGTGTTACTTGGACTCAGCGCTCAACTAGAGAGATAAAAGCAGACATCCAAGAAATCCAAAGCGATGAAGTAGACGCTTTAATGTTGTTGAAACCTAGTCAATATTTCTTGAATAAGGATGTAGAAGAGTACGGGATTGAATACTTGAGAGAACATTCTAGTGATTTCCTACAATATGGTTTCGTTGCAGAGGAAACTCCAGAGCAATTCCAAGGCAGAGACAAGAGATCTGTAGTACCTTACTCATTGATTACTGTAAACATTGCAGCTACTCAGCAGATTATGTTAAGACAGAACGAACAACAAAAAGAAATAAACTCTTTGAAAGAACAAAACATAGCTCAAGAGGAAAGAATATCCAAACTCGAGGCACTTGTACAACAATTATTAGCTAATTAAGTGAGAGAGCAGCAATAAGCTGGTCTTTTTTATTTTGGAAGGAGTGAAAACGATGCAAGAAATTATTGAGTTAAAGCAAGAGATCCAACAAATTAAATCAGATCAAAAAGATATAAAGAATGACATTCGAAACTTAGAGTCTCGTACTTTAGGGAACGAAAAAGACATCGTTAATATAAATAAGCAACTTGATAAAAGCAGTGCTAATACCACATGGATTCTCCGCATCATAATTGGTGCGATTGTAACTGCACTAATTGGATTGTTATTGAAAGGAGGTGTATAAGACTTGCCACTTACAAAAGAAAATATTTTAAAACATTTGCGCAACTGGAAAATATGGGTTGCGCTTTTTTCATGCTTTGGATTAATTTTATCAGTCTTTGGAATGACCGGATTCGAAGGTAACTTGGATAAGGTGGAAAAAGCTGTTTATGTATTGGGAATCGCTCTAGGTATTTGGACAGATCACGAAGATAAAGGAGAAGATGCTTAATGAAAAAATCAATTAAACTAGCTTCCTCTGTATTTATGACTCTATTGCTCCTGTTAAGTTTCACTACAGGGGCTTTTGCTGATAGAACACTTATTATTCCTGATTTACCAAAGCAACCATACCGTTATGGTGTTGGAGCTTACGAGGGCGTTGTGGCGCATAGTACAGCAACACCTGAAGCGCCAGCTATTAATATTCAAAAGTATGAAACTGGTACATGGAGAAATGCATTCGTACACTATGCAGTCGATTGGAACGAAACAATTCAAATTGCGGATACAAAGTACATTGCTTATGGCGGTGGACCTGGTGCGAATAAACGTTTTGTACACGTAGAGTTATGCGAGACGGCAGATTATGATAAATTCAAACGTTCATATGATAAATATGTGAAGTTACTGGCTAAAATTTTACGTGACCGCGGATTAACTGTAGAAAAAGGATTATGGACTCACTATGATGTAACAAAATACCTTGGCGGTACAGATCACGAAGACCCACTTGATTATTTACGTAGTCATGGCGTTTCTGAAGCTCAATTCCGTGCAGATGTGAAGCGTGCATACAATAACTCTAGTGTGGAAGTTTCTGTGCCTGAGAAGCCATCTAAACCTGCTGAAATTCCAACGGCTGTAACAGATGGTATCGCTTATATTGAAGGATACAACATTAACTTACGTAAAGGACCTGGTACAAGCTATTCTAAGATTCGTCAGTTAAACAAACCAGAATCATATGTTGTGTGGGCTCAAAAAGATGGATGGTTAAATCTTGGTGGTGAGCAATGGATTAAATACGATCCTTCTTATGTGAAGTTCGATAAGAAAAGCACAGTGGATTCATCTATTGTAGGTAAACGTGTTGTTTCTAAAGTGGACAACCTACGTTTCTATGATTCTTCATCTTGGCAGGATAAAGACGTTGCTGGTACTGTAGATACAGGGTTAGGATTCAAGTTTATTGATAAAGTGTCTGTAAATGGTTCACCACAGTATAAAGTGCAAAACGACAGAGATAATGTATATTACATTACAGCTAGTCCGTATTATGTACAAGTAAAATAAAACAGCCGATTCCTATGTGAAACGCACCCCAATTGTTAATTGTGTCTAACAATTGGGGTGCACTTCATATGAGTCGGTTTTTTATTTATGAAGCTTTATTCTCATTTAACATAGTTCCATACTGTACAGCTTTATTTGCATTCACTCTACCATTCTTCCAATAAGTTCCTGTTCCGGAGATTTTATCAGATGTGGCTTCAATAATTTGGCGAATTTGTAGGTTAGTGTAGCCTTGATTTGCTAATAATCCTGCAACTCCTGCCACCTGTGGGGTTGCCATAGATGTACCACTTAATGATCGGTACGTGTTGCCTTTATACGTAGAGTAGATACTGGAACCAGGAGCTGCTACATCCACCCAACTTCCATAATTTGAGAAATAAGATTTTTGGTCATTTTGATCTGTAGATGCAACTGCAATTACTTCATTGTAATAAGCAGGATAATTTGGCCTTGTATTTCCATCATTTCCTGCAGCTGCAACTATCACAGCGCCTTTATTCCAAGCGTATTGAATGGCTTGTTGTAATGCAGTTCCTCCATTAGAAGCTCCTAAACTTAAGCTAATGACTTTTGCTCCAGCATCGGCAGATTCTCTGATACCTTTTGCTACAGCATCAAGAGTCCCACTTCCTTGACTATCAAGTACTCGGACTGCATATATAGAGGATTGTGGAGCAACTCCTGCAATTCCAATATTATTGTTTGTAAGAGCACCTGCAATACCCGCACAGTGTGTACCATGACCATTTCCATCATCTGATTGACTATCATTATCTACATAATCGTGGCCGTATATAACTTTAGAGGATAAATCTGGATGATTACCTTGTACACCGGTATCGACAATAGCGATTTTGACAGCGGGAGCACTTCTCTGTGCATCCCATGCCTGAGGTGCTTGAATTTTTAGTAGCCCATATTGATTACTAAAATAGGGATCATTAGGAGTCCAAAATGCATGAAAATAATAGTTTGGCTCTGCATATTCTACATCAGGATTATTCTCATAAATTTTTATTTTATCTTTGACAGTACCTTTAGTAAATTTAATAACTTCAAACTTCAAGACATCATCTTTTGATACAACGTCAGCTCCTACTGATTTATGAAATTCTTGAGTTTTACTAAGAGACGTATTGTCTTTAAATTTTACAATAATTTGGTTCGGAACATATTCCTTGGATAAGGAGTCTGCATTCGATACAGAGGGGTTATAAAGGATGCAACCAAAAACCAAAGATAACACAAGTAAAAAAACACCAATTTTACTTTTCAATAGAAAATTCCTCCCTATTATTTTATCTTTGTTGATGCACATTTCTTTTCAACTATATAGTTAGGTCAAGCGATGTATGATTATTTTTTAAATTTCAGAAAATTCCTTCTAATAAAGCGAGCTATTAATGCAGAAGTTGTCCAAAGGATATTTCAATTACCAAGATGGTATTTTAAAGATAAATTTCAAAAGAAATCATGGTTTGGAATTATTTTCATTTCAAAAAGGTGTTTGGAAAAGTAAAGAAAGAATGAGAAAGTAACAGTGAACGGTTCACCACAATACAAAGTACACAACAGTAAAGGAACAACATACTATGTAACTGCAAATAAAGCCTATGTATATGTGAAGTAATATGAAAAGCCGGTCCCTATTAAAGGAGCCGGCTTATATATTTGTTCATTTCATTATGCTTCATATGCCATGCTATCAGGAAAGTCTTCGTTTTTTTTAAGACAACGCACAATTCTAGTACATGCACAATCAAAATAATATTTTCTCATTGTTTCTGAGTCTACTGAAGCTTGCTCTAAATCATAAAACATTCTTTCTTTTTTATTATAATACATTTTCCCTACCTTATCGGGTAATTCAGAAGGGTAGTATTGATAAACGACAATTTCTTCATTTTCAAATTCTTTAGTCATTAATAAACATACAGCCATATATATAAGCCTCCTAATTTATTCTTTATCTATTTTTGGTATATCCCATGGTCGACCGGATCTCACAGTAGCATCATGTGCTTCTCTATATGTTGTTTTAAATATTCCTTCAAATCTTGCCTCAAATACCTCATGACGAATTAAATCCATGTCTTCTTTTAAGAAATTACCGCTTTCAAGACGCTGCCATCCTTGAGCTATTGGATAATCGGGATTAAATCTATTATATCCTTCGATAAGAAGAGCACTGTCGATTCATCTATTGTAGGCAAACGCGTTGTTTCTAAAGTGGACAACCTACGTTTCTATGATTCTCCTTCTTGGCAGGATAAAGATGTAGCTGGCACAGTTGATGTAGGATTAGGATTTACCATTGACGCAAAAGTAACTGTCAATGGATTACCACAATACAAAGTTCACAACAGGAAAGGTAAGACATACTATGTAACAGCAAATGAAGCTTATGTATATGTAAAGTAATATGAAAAGCCGATCCTTATTAAAGGATTCGGCTTATACATTTTTCATTTCATTATACTCCATATTCCATTTTTTCCAAGAATTCTCCACCACTCTTGATACATTGCATTATTCTGCTACATGCACAATAAAAGTAATGTTCACTTGTTGCAGTTGATTTTACCGGAACTGGATCTATTTCATAAAACATTTCCTCTTTTTTATGAAAATACATTTTCCCAACTTTTTCTGGTGATTCTGATGGATAATATTGATATACAACTATTTCCTCATCTTCAAATTCTTTATTCATTGTAATATGAATTGCCATAATTTATCTCCTTTATTTTTGTTCCCTGTCTATTTCAGGTATTTTCCAAGGACGACCTGATCTTACTTATGTAAATTGGCTTAGATAATTAATAAGGTTGGCTCTTATGAGTCAGCTCTTTTTATTAGGGGGTGGGGGAGGTTTTCGGAATTTTGGTTCGCTAGGTGTCTGGGAAATCCGTGCAAAATTTAAAACTTCGGGGCTTGAAGTCGCTGATATATTCGTTGTATTTTTTACTCCTTTCGTTTTTTGAACATGAAAAAAGGTTAACGCCTTTTATATCAGCGTTAGCCTTCATTATTATTGTGATATATATTTGATTTATACTTTTGTTTATACATTGAATTTATTTAATGTTTTGTAGTTAGCTTTTATTATTTATTGATTTTATTAATGATATTATTTATCCTCTCAAACAGTGTATCTCTGACTACTTCAGTATAATTACTATAATTATCATTCTTGTCTATTATTATATCCATGACTTGCTTTAATTTCCCATCAACTATAATTGTTAATCCTTACACTTTTTCACCGGTTTTATCATTTTCGAATTCCTCATTTAATATAGTTACTACATTTTCATTACTCATTCTATCACCATCTTTATCCTTTTTAAATTATAGTAAAAATAGATTATTATTAAACTCATCTATCCAGTATTTCTTCGATTTAGGTATTAACTTAGTAAAATCTTCATATTTACCATTCCAATCTTTTGGTACATATTCTTCATATGATGCTGGCTCTGGAAACATTGAATATAGTATTTTATCATCAAAGTTAATTAGTAAAACCGGACTGAAATCTAATAAATCTTCTCCTTCAATTTTATTTTTAATATTTTCAAGTAATAAATAACTTAACTCCTCTTTAGTTGTTATATATTTATTAATCCTTGGTAAAAACACTTCTACATTTTCAGTATCTAATACTTTTATTCCATTTCTTTCTTCATCTTCGTCATTATCTTCAATGCTTATGTCTAAATTTTCATATGCATTATCTAACTTATTATAATCTAAAAACCATAATTCTTTATCTGTTACATACCATTTAAATTCATTATTATAGATGACTGCTACTATAATATTTTCTGCATAAAGTGGTTCTAATACCATAATATCCTCCTTTTATTATCGCTTTATAATCCTGCCATTCTTGGCATATTCTTCTATCCATTCAATCCAAGGTGCTGGCAATTCATAAGAAATTCCTGGCGTTGTTGGGTCAACTATTTTCGGTGCAGTTCTTCCTTGATTTCGTGGATTTGATTTATCTTTTTTTTGTTTTATTGCAGTTTCATCTATAAAATCATCTAACCATTTAGGTATATCAAATTCAACTATCTTTGCATTACTTTCTCTTTTATTTAAGAAATATTTTGCATGCTCATCATTACGTGTACTTACATTTAAATTAGCTTTCTTATTAGGTATTTTTACATTACCATTTTCATCTATAGTTATTCTAATTCTACTTGCATTTGGAGGGGTTCCACCTTGAACACGTCTATAAGTGACCATTTCCTCTTCAGCCGCTCTCTCGGCATTCTTAACACCCTCAACTGCCTTAGCGGTCATTTTCGCACCTTTACCAACCTTTGCAATCTTTCCAAAAGGTGTAAGACCAGCCACTGCCATTCCACCAGCTAAAAATCTGTCCCAAGTAGACAATTTTTCTTCAGTAGATGGATCAACACCTTCCCAAGCACGACGAACATCATATTCACCACTTATCTCACCAACTATATCCCTAGCTAACTTTTTACCATCAAACTCATCTTTTTCCTCCTACCGTTTTACCTTTACGAAGGTGGTCACATTAGCGAAAAGTGTTGTGAAGTTCGTTATCCATTCTCTCAAACTCTTTAGCTACCGAATGAATATTATCGACCGCTTGTTGAAAGGCGGCGGAAAATTGTTTCGTCAAATCTAACATTTGTTGATTTGCTTCTTGGGCTTGTGAGTTAACAGATAGCGTAGTACGTTTTGACTTTTTAATAGACTTATTTGTCGTACTTTGGATTGTATCCGAAGCATTTCTCATTTGAGTAGCGATTTGTTGTGCCGCTTGAAAATTACTTTGAAATTGTCCCATCGCTCAAATCCTTTCTATATTTCTATGAACGTATTAAGGAAGGGGAGCGCCTAGTATGTATGTCCATTACCTTACTGTTCTTCATAGGAACACTCCTGGAAAAAATACTGCGGATATAATTATAACAATAATTGGTTAAACTTCCCTCAAAAAAACACAGTTTATGCCACATGTGTTTCTCGTAGTTCTCAACAGGGGGACAAGAGTTAATGTAGAAAGCAGGGGTAAAGAAGGGGAAGGAAATTATAATAGAAGAAATATAAAAAAGTGCTAACAAGTTTGCAAATGAACTTGCTAACACTTATACGAAATAGGTATAAATTATCGCTGATATGTCACTTTGAAAATTCGCGTTCTATCATATAGAAGAGACTTATACAAACTACTTAAAACGTACATACTAAAATATGTCTCTTTATTAAGAGTTTTGAAGCCTTGATACTTAGGTATCAAGGCTTTTTATTTGTGGGTAATGATTCATTCCTCGACAAACGTTGATATTACACATCTGATAAGGTGAAACTTTTAAAAATTTTTCGCTCTAATTATAGAAATCACTTTAAACAATCAAATGAACGTATCGAATTCATTCGACTTGGGTGGAGAGGATGCTTTTTTCATGAGTTTTTCCCATAATTGTATGGACTTGCTCCATTCCGATGTAGCAGGATTGTTTTGATAAATAACATTTTCATAACTAAGAGTGAGTTTTTGCATATCAGTCGAATTGTAAAGGTTATCTACATGGATTGCATATTCTCTCAATGTTTGGCTTTCGTTGCGTGAGATGCCGGTTCTTTCCAGTTGTTTTAAAAGTGCATCATAAGCTTTTGCATAAACATCATCTCCTTTTCGGTATTTATAGGAGAGAATGATAAAAAATGCGAACCACTTTATTTTAGTAGTAAAGAGGGCATAGCCAGTTATGCTAATTGATATGATACAAAGGAACAAGTATCCCCATGAAAATCCTTTTTTGGAATCCATAATCTTTCCGTTAGAGAGGACTTCGGTATCTTCTATTAAATTTTTTTGTTTTGCTTCTGCATTTCGCTGTGGAGTTTGTTCGTTACTAGGTATCGTAGTTTCGCTATTTGGTGAAGTGGCAGTTGGAGCAGAAGTGTCGTGTGTAAAGTTATATGGGTTGCTGAAACCTTTTGTTGGCTCGAACGGGACCCACCCGTATTCTGGAAAGTATACTTCAACCCAAGAATGTGCATTGTTATTAGTGATTGTGTACATGTTTTCATACTCTGAATTCGTTGATTTGTTTTCAAGAGTGCCCCCGGTATATCCCTTTACCCAGCGTGCTGGAATCCCGATAGAGCGAAGTAAAACAATCATAGAAGTTGAAAAATTATTGCAGTATCCACTTTTTGTATCAAATATAAATTGATCTGCATAATCTTGATCCTTTCCAGGAACCTTAACATGTTCTGTTTCATATACAAAAGAATTATTTGCGAAGTAGCTTTCAACAGCTAATACTTGATCGTATCGATTGTTTTTATCTTTTGTAAGATTTACCGCTAAGTCTTTTACCCTCTTTGGTAATGAGTCGGGTAGTTGAGTATATTTTTTTATGAAATAAGAGCTTGCCTCTAGACTTTCAGCCGTTTTTACAGCTTTTAAGTTTTCGATAGAAAAATGAGGAGCCTTATAAGTCACCTTATATTTATTTAAGGTA
Source organism: Bacillus sp. 105MF (assembly GCF_000374885.1). Lineage (NCBI taxonomy): Bacteria > Bacillati > Bacillota > Bacilli > Caryophanales > Bacillaceae > Bacillus > Bacillus sp. 105MF. Next base: position 108,055 of record NZ_KB895570.1, read on the forward strand.
GTAGAGGAGCCTTCTTTCATCATATCGATTTTTTCCGAAAAGGGATCTGCACGGAATGATATACCTGAAGCAGCCTCAACCGATACTAATCCCGCGGGATAAATAAGGTGAGGGGAGTCTTTTTGCATGGTGATAATCGCTTCGGCAGTTTCCGTTTTTGTATGCTGTTCATACCAACTCAATACGTTGTTTTTATTCTTAAAAGAAATTTTTTTTTGGTTATCAGAAATTTCCCAACCCTTTCCGGTATAAAAGTCTTTCGTTTCAACTCTCCAATATTGACTATTTTGTACTTGCGCTGTGAAAACAGCTGTGTCATCCCATTTAAAAGGACCGCCTAATTGAGAGTCATCTATACCGTAACCGACTTTGTTGATTGTTGACTCTTTATTTGCTGAAGGTATATCGAATTTTAAGAAAGTATCAACATTGGACCATTGAGGACCGGGTTTGGGAGCGAAATATCCAATAGTTATCGTAAATATAATAGATACCACAATTGGGATGAGCAATTGCGGTGTGGATTTGGTATGCTTTTGTAAGTTCTCGAACGCTTTTATACGTTCAATCTGGAGAAGGCTAAGCATGAAAAGACCCGTTATAATTGTACGAATAATCGCCTTGTTCATGTCATATAAGCCGAATATATCAAAAATTGTAATATAAATAACGGTTAACGTAAGAAATAAGAGTCCGCGTTTTTGGTGAATCAGCCAATAAAGGGTGAGGAAGCACGAAAACCAAAGAACTAAAAAAAATAAAAAGGTCTGAAAAGATTTGGAAAGATCCCACCAATTTGCTTGAAAGAGAAGGGGGATATTGTGAAAAAAATCAGATAAGAATTCTACCAACCAAGCAGGATGAATAAAAGGTCCCTTATAATCTACCGAATGAATCATAAATAAGATGACTAAAATCTTTATCGAAATTTGGAATCGCGTTTGAAAAAAAGAGAGAATGAAGCAAATTCCTATAAATCCTGTAAAGAGGTTCAATCTCACCATGTCTGTAATTTCTATAAGTGGTCGCAACCATTCTAATAAAATGAGAAAACCAAATAAATGCATTAGGAAACTACTGATATCCCATTTATTATTTAAAGGTAATATGGTCATTTGTTCACCTCAAAAAATACATTTGTATAATGATTCTCATAAACTGCTTTCACGAATACTTTTTGTTTTCTTAGCGTTTCGAGTAGGCTTAGTTCCAATTTTGAGAATTGATGTACTTTTTCCTTGACGACAAATATCATTAGCTTACTGCTTTTCAGTGATATACTGTCAGCAACTTTTTGAATATCGGGAGAAAGATTACTTGTTACAAGTATGAATGTTACTGGTTGATAGATTTTCTTTAACTCTATTTCTACAGTTTGAGAGAGCGGAAACATATTGTCTGCTTGTACTTTTGCTAAATGGTGAAAAATTTGTTGTAATTGTGTCTCACCATGACGTAAAGGAAGAACGGTTTGTTCTTTTCCGGCGGATATAAATGATGCTTGTGAATCTTGTTTTAGGATAGACCTCACGAGAGAAGCTGTAAACGTAACAACCAATTCGAACAGGGGAGAGGGGGTTCTGTCCATGAAAATCACGGCATCATGACTTCGTTGTTGTTCAAACTCTTTCGTCATAATCTTGTTTTTTCGAGCAGTTGCCTTCCAATAGATCCATGAAAAACGGTCACCAGGTTTATAGTCTCTGACACCAGATGAGACTGTTGCATCTCTTGCTACATTCACATTTGATGAGAGTGTTCCTTGTTCGAAATCGTTTTCTAATTGTCTATAAGTTATGTCTACATATTGGGGATAAACTAAAAATCTATCGGGAACTGAAAAGATTGTCTCTTTTTCGATAATCCCGAATACATCACCAGTTTTTACACGCACACTCGAAAAGGTGTGTTCTCCTCTTGGGATTGCGTCGATTACATATTGATATGAAATATTTCGCTTGAATCCTGGAAATAATAACACTTTTGCATTTTTTGATTGTTTGCGAGTTTTGAACTCCATGGGTAGCACTTCTTCTACAATTAAATAAAGCAAGGGGAAGGGGATTTTTCGTTTTATTGTAATAGTGCATAAGAACTGCTGTCCTGCTGTAAACTCTTTTTGATTTGTTATGCGTTTCACCTCGGCGTTCCACAAGGCACAAAAGGGTAACAATAATGAGTAAAGACCGAAAGGACTAAAGGTGTAAAATAGAAACCAGCTTACAAATTCTCCTTGTAACATGGTGTATACAAATGTTAAAGCGATGAATAAAGCAAGCAACGATAGCTTCCCGGCGTGACGACCATTTCGTAGTAGCTGTTTCATTAGGAGTTTTTCGCCTTTTGAGCCGGTACTGGAGTCCGGGCGATAATTTTTATGATAACGCTTTCTGGTGTTATTCCTTCAAATTTCGTCTCTATTTTTAAAATGAGTCTATGGGCTAAAACATATGGAGCTAAACATTTAACATCATCTGGAATGACAAAATCCCTGCCATTTATGAGCGCATAAGCTTGTGCAGCTTTCATCAAAGCAATGGAGCCACGGGGGCTAGCCCCTAGCTGTACGGAATTATAAGATCGGGTTTGATTAACGATTTTTACGATGTAGTGTTTGATGGCCTTGTCTGTATATATTGCCCGTACGTTTTGTTGTAAGTGTAGTAATTCTTCTATTGTAATAACGGCTTGTAAATGAGAGATAGGCTTTGTTTTTTCTGTCCGATTTAAAATTTCAAATTCTTCTTCCGGTGTGGGATAGCCCATTTTTAGCTTTAGTAAGAAACGGTCGAGCTGGGCCTCTGGTAAAGGATACGTTCCTTCATACTCAATTGGATTTTGTGTAGCTATTACAAAAAATGGCTTTGGTAAAGGTCTTGTTATACCATCTACTGTTAAATTGCCTTCCTCCATACTTTCAAGCAAGGCTGACTGCGTTTTTGGTGATGTACGGTTAATTTCATCAGCTAGCACGATATTTCCCATAATAGGTCCTGCCATAAATTCAAATTGATATTCTTTCGGATTATAAATAGAAACACCTGTTACATCTGATGGCAGTAAATCAGGAGTAAATTGAATCCGTTTGAAATTTGCATCGATGGATTTTGCAAGGGCTTGTACCATCATTGTTTTCCCGACACCTGGTACATCTTCTAATAGTACATGGCCTTCGGTTAAGAGAGCCGCTAAGGTAAGAATGATTTCCTTTCGCTTTCCGACAATCACTTTTTCAATATTATTGATTATCTTTTCTACAATTGGGTGCAAAGAATCGAGTTGCGTCATCGTACTCCTCCCAATTTCATTTTTATAGTTGATTCAATTTATTGTGAAAATTATGTTTCGTGTAAAATAAAATTTGCTTTTTTGATTTTTGTTGCAAGAAAAAACCAATCTACGGGGAAATTGAAGGGGATTTGAAGGGAATTTGGTTGAAATGGTTGGTATTGTTGAGGAAATTACCCCTTTTTGTCACTTTATATAATTTCTATGTCATTTAAGGAAATCCTACTCTACGTTTTTAAATTATTTTGTTTTGACTCTAGTCCTATGTGCATGAAATTTGTTTCCAGTGTAAAAATATTTCACTAGAAACATAGATTAACAATATTCTAGTAACTATGGGATTTAACAACTAATTGACAAGTTCAATAAAATTACACTTATCCCAACGTATTATTCAGAAGTATTATAGATTTTGAGGTTGAATATTTCATTTGTAAAATAGGGACAAGCAATTGTATGAGCTGTCCCTAACAAACATCACTCTGAGTAGTGTTTGTATTAAAAATTATTGTTTGTTTAATGTTCTATTAAGTTGGATAAAGGAATTTCCTGCTCATTTTGAGGCTCATTAAGGGGGTAAATTCTAGCTGTTTCATTATTTTCATCTACATTTTGAATATAAATCGGAACTCCATTATAGGTTACATTAGCCATAACCGGTGAAGATGCAATCTCTTGTGCTCGTTGTTTGTTCATGATAATGACCTCCTTTTGACTTATAACAGTAATAATATGTACTTTAAATTACTTAATTATTCTTATTACTCAACAGTAAGCACATAGGGAACTAATAGGTATTAATTTTGATTTTAAGCATATAAGTTTATAAAGTTTATCCTGATGGCCAAGGAGTGAGCAGAGTGAACAGGGTAGGAAAAGATGATTTTGTTTCAGGATTTGTACCTAATCATAATCATGGTTCTGTTGATTATACATCTGTTGAGGCGGGGCATGTACATCAATGCTTAGATGTAACCTCTCCACCAATTTCGGTACAGGACGGAGGACATATACACTATACAGAAGGATATGTAGTATTCGAAGATGGACATACACATTATTATAAGGCGCACTCAGGACCAGCTATTCCAGTTGGAAATGGAATGCATGTCCATTATTACGATTTTTATACAACAGAAGATAATGGACATAAACATCGTATTAAGGGAGTGGACCAGCCTGCGCCAGGTAATAAATAAAAAGATATTTTTTAAAAGGAAAACTCACGTCCTAATGAGATATGAGTTTTTTTATCTTTTCTTTACAAAATATTAGATTTACAGTTCTTAATGATGCAGTTTAAGTATGATGGGTATCGTCTATTCATATACATGGTGTAGTAGTGAAATTTTTACAAATGAGGTGGGATTTTAATGACTAACGGACAACAACCAATTCCTGATCATTTTGTCATGGATAAGCAAAGGGCTATGCTGCTTCCGCCCGAATTGAAAGCCGCACCTTCTGAATCATTAACAGAACAATTATTTATCGAAAGGTCCTTAACTGAAAATCGATTTTGGTTACGGATTATGAAGGAACATGCGCTTTTTCTTGGTGAAGGGTTTAATCGAAAAGATAAAAATCTAATTCAGCAAGTAGATCAGTTTTTTCAGCTTTTTGATCGACATCTACAAAAAGCATTCTCTATTCCTCAAACTGTTCAAGCAGTCAGGCAATTAAATGAAGAAAGTATTCAGCTAGTTTATGCGTTTCGTAATTATAAAAGAAATCTTTTAATTTTAATTATTAATTGTAAGGTAAGTGGTTTTAATTTTCCTTTATTAGTAGATCATGTTGCGCGAGAAGCGGAATATTTTATAAGAACGCTTCAGAAATTTAATGAAGGAAAAATGGATCCAATTCAAGATGCGATAATTAGTGAAAATGTGTTTTGGCTAAAAATTATGATGGAGCACTCTCGTTTTATTGCCTCTTTGCTTGATCAATCAGAGCGAAATTTAGTTCATACTGCTTTAAAATTTGGTGATGATTTTGAAATTCTTCTTAATCAAGCTAGGGATGTTGAATCGATGTTATATCAGAAGGAACCAACATATCCGATAATCGGAAAGCTAAATAAAGATAGTGAAAATGCCACAGTTGAATTGAGAAATTTCAAAAAGGCGGGATTGGAACTTATTCAAACATGCCAAATTCGAAATGTAATTAATCCATTACTAGCTGATCATGTTACAAGAGAAGCTGAGCATTTCTTATTTATGATTCATGTGTTGGAAGAAAGGTTGAAACAAAAACAAATGCAGCAATCGATGGAATGAGTGCTTTGTTATCATGATGGATACATACTAGAGTATTCATTTGTTAAAAAAATCCATTTGGTGGTTCGCTTTTTTATCATGCAACAACTCAGGTCATTTTCATCGTGAAAAGGTCGGTAATTCTTGTACTAAGGAATTATCGGCCTTTTCTACTCTTACATTACAAACCATGTATGAGAAATATTATTTTTTCTTTCTATATGGGAATTATAGATAAAAAAGGATGGTGAAAATATGACAATTGATCGAATTTGTACAATTGGACCGGCGAGTAATAATAAGGATACTTTGTCTCAGTTAATAAGAAATGGTATGAATATTATCCGCCTTAATTTATCGCATGGTTCCCATGAAAGCCATAAGGAAATAATTCAATTAGTAAAATCTTTAGATGATTCCATCAAAATTTTAGGGGATTTACAAGGACCCAAGATAAGATTGGGAGTTATTGAAGAAAATGGAGTTACTCTTCAAGCAGGAGATACTTTTACTTTATACATTCATTCTATTTCTGGAAACAAAGAAGAAGCAAGTGTTGATTATCCAGGGATTATTAATGACGTGAAAGTTGGAAATAGAATTCTTATTAATGATGGACAAGTTGAGTTAACGGTTGAAAAGATAAGCGAGGATAAAATAGAAACAAAAGTAAAGGTAGGTGGCGATATAGCTTCTCATAAGGGGGTGAATTTACCAGGTACAATCGTTAGCTTACCAGCTATTACAGAGAAGGATAAAAAAGATATTCAGTTTCTTTTAAGTGAGAACGTTGATTTTATTGCTTGCTCATTTGTTAGAAAACCTTCTCATATACAGGAAATTCGGAACTTTATCCGCCTAAAAAATGAAACTTCACCAAATCTAATTGCTAAGGTGGAAACGATGGAGGCCATCGAGAATTTTCAGGAGATATGTAAAGAAGTGGAGGGTATTATGATTGCCAGGGGCGATTTAGGCGTAGAATTACCGTACCAATTTATTCCGCTTTTACAAAAAATGATGATTCATGAGTGTAATCGCACAAATACATATGTGATTACGGCAACGCAAATGCTTCAATCCATGGTGGATTATTCTATTCCTACAAGAGCTGAGGTGACTGATGTATTTCAAGCTGTATTGGATGGAACGAATGCTGTTATGCTTTCTGCTGAAAGTGCATCAGGTGATCATCCGATTGAAAGTATTAAAACATTGCGTCTAGTTTCTGAGTTTGCTGAGCATGTAAAAAAAGATGCCCCCTTTGTTATGAAAGATGTGCTGGAATTATTACATAAATCCATTTAGTGTATAGAATTGTATGATATTATTTATCACGATTTCTCCATGTTTAGGTAAGGGGAATCGTGATTCTTTAATTTGTTTGGTATAAAGAAAAGAGAGGTGGAAAACGGTATTTTATTAAATACACAACAAACGGTACCTTGCAATAAACAATAGTGGATGGTATATTATGGGTAACGCAAGTACCTTGCATTGAGTGGTACTGATTGGAAAGGAGGATTATCTTTGAACGTCCAGTTTAAAAAAGGTGTGCTAGAACTTTGTGTACTGGCACTTGTCAAACGAAAAGATTGCTACGGTTATGAGCTCGTTCAGCAAATCTCCAATAAATTTTTAATATCGGAAGGGTCTGTATATCCGTTATTACGTCGATTAACAAAAGAGGGCTATTTTCAAACATATTTAAAAGAATCAACAGAAGGGCCACCGCGTAAATATTATCAATTAACAAATCAAGGTGAAGAACAACTCCATTTACTTGTAACGGATTGGCGTGATTTTGCTAGAGGGGTACAAGAAATTATTGAAGAGGTGTAATGAGATGAACAAAGAACAGTTTCTTCGAGATCTATCAGGACATCTTAGAAAGTTATCAGAAGAAGAAAGACAGGATATTTTATACCATTATGAGGAGCATTTTCAGTTTGGATTAGAGGAAGGGAAGACAGAGGTAGAAATTATAAAAGGACTCGGTTCGCCAAAAGCAATTGCGAAAGAGATGTTAGCGTTATATCGTTTTGATGAGATGAAAAAGGATCCATCTGCTTCGAATATAACAAGAGCTGTAATGGCGGCAATTGGTCTTAGTTTATTAAATTTTATTCTTGTATTAGGTCCTTTAGTCGCAATTATAAGTTTTATATTTGCACTTTGGGTTGGTGGGGTTGCTAGCGTTGTGGCACCACTATTTGTAGTAATTAAAATCCTAACTGGTACTTTTTTGTGGCTTGAGGTATTCGTTTCTATTACGTTTGTTGGTGTTGGATTATTGTTATGTATAGGTGCTTACTACTGTACAAAATGGTTTGAAAAATTTTGTGTGCGCTATGTCAATTGGAATCTCAAAATGATTAGAGGGGAATAGATGAGATGAAAAAGATATTATTAATAGCTGTCGCTTGTATCATTATTGGTGTTATTGGTATATCGCAAACATATTCAAAAACAGTAGATGCGGCGGAAGAGGGAGAAACTGAAAGAGTTATAAAAAATGAAGCAATTAAAAGTCTAGAAATTGATTTGGATGCTGAGGATGTTACAGTTCAAAAAGGGAATGATTCTTCTTTTCATATAAAACAATCAGGAAATACTACGAAGCAAAAAATAAGCATTGATGAAGAAGGAGATATATTAAAAGTTCAAGGTAAGATAAAAAAGGAATTTCATTAGATTTTTCATTTTTATCATTTGGGTTTAAATCGTCGGGGGTAACAATTGTTGTTCCAGAACGTGCTTATCAAGACATAAAAGTAAGTTCTTCTGCTGGTGAGATAACAGTAAATGATGTGAAGAGTGAACGCATAGAAGCAGCAACGCTTGGTGGAGATGTAGAAATAGAGCGGGTGACAGCGAAGAAAGTAGAAGGATCTTCAAAAGCGGGCGGAATTAAAATGAAAAAAGTAAGTGGGAAAGTTGTTGCGAAAACAACAAGTGGAGATGTGGACGTTATTGATCATGACTCTAAATATGATGTGGAAGCAAGCTCGACTGCAGGAGATGTTGATATTCGGCTACTTGAAAAGCCTCAAGATGCGACTGTAAGTGGGAAAACATTTGCTGGTGAAGTTAAGGTTTTCAAGGAGGAAGAAAGAAATGTAGTAGTAGGGAATGGGAGCGTAAAAATTAGCGGACAAACATCTGCAGGAGACGTGATAATTGAAGCGAATTAAAAAATAGACCAGTTTAACTGGTCTATTTTTTAATGTAAATCGCGATATACCCCGATTACTTTTCCAATAACAGAGACTTTATCTAAAATGATTGGCTCTAAAGAAGAGTTTTCGGGTTGTAAGCGGAAATGATCTTTTTCTTTGTAAAAACGTTTTACAGTTGCTTCATTATCTTCTGTTAAAGCAACAACGATTTCTCCATTGTATGCAGAATGTTGTTGGCGAACAACAACTAAGTCTCCATCCAGAATACCAGCTTCGATCATACTATCTCCAGAGATTCGTAGCATAAACACCTGGTCTGCTCCAGCAACAACGCTTGCAGGAAGTGGGAAGTGTTCTTCTACACTTTCAACTGCTGTAATTGGTAAACCAGCTGTAACTTTTCCGACAATTGGGACTTGAACAACTGATTGTGTGTCTGTTTCGATTCTTACTTCTCCTAAAATTTCAATAGCTCTTGGTTTTGTTGGATCACGTCGAATATAACCTTTTTCTTCTAGACGTGATAAATGTCCGTGCACCGTAGAACTAGAAGCAAGGCCAACCGCTTGACCGATTTCGCGTACGGAAGGTGGATAACCTTTTTCTTGTACTTTTAGTTTAATGAAGTCGAGAATGTCTTGCTGGCGTTTTGTTAACTTTTCCATGTTTTTTTACACCTCGTTTTCTTTCAATTTTCTTACTTATAAGTATAACATGCAAAAAAACATTCTACAAACATAAGTTCGAACAAAAGGGCGATTTGTGATACACTAAAGGAAAAATTGAAATGAGGAAGAAGGTTTTAAAATGAATGCAATCATTTATGCCCGTGTAAGCACAACGAAAGAAGCGCAGGAAACTTCATTATCACGCCAAAAAGATGAATTATTGCATTTAGCTGAGCGGTATCAAATGAATGTTATAAAGGTGATTGAGGAGAAGGCAAGCGGCTATACGATTGAACGAGACGGTATATTAGAAGTGTTAGATATGATTCGAGATGAACAGGTCGATGTGCTTCTCATTCAAGATGAAACGCGGCTTGGAAGAGGGAATGCAAAAATTGCTTTAATGCACTGTTTACATAAAGAAGGAATAAAAGTATATACACATACGCATAATGGTGAATTACAGCTTTCTGATTCGGATTCTATGGTACTAGATATTATTGGTATAGTTGAAGAGTATCAGAGAAAGATTCATAATTTGAAGATTAAACGTGGAATGCAGAGAGCGGTAGAAAGAGGGTTTCGTCCAGAAAAAAACTTAAAAAACCGACATTTAAGTACAGGACGTGAAAAGAAAGAAGTGCCGATTGAAGAAATTGTACGTCTGCGTCGCAATGAATTAACATTTGAGGAAATTGCAGCGACGCTTCGTGGTTTTGGACACGATGTATCTAAAGCAACAGTACATCGCAGATACGTGGAATACACGAAGCAATTGCTTGATAAACAAGACTAACTATTGTATGATAATAATCAGTTTTAAGTAGAAAGGGGATTCGAGATGCTAAGTCACGAACTCATTGAACGCATTAACTTCTTAGCGAAAAAAGCGAAAGCTGAAGGATTAACTGAAGAAGAACAACGTGAGCGCCAATCGCTCCGTGAACAATATTTAAAAGGATTTCGTCAAAATATGTTAAACGAATTAAAAGGCATTAAAGTCGTTAACGAAGAAGGTAAAGATATTACACCGACGAAATTAAAAGCATTGAAAAAACAAGATAATACAAAGTTAAATTAAGAGGTGGGCGCAGCCCATCTTTTTTGATTTTAATAGAATGGTTTATTTGGTAACTTTCCAATTACGATTGGTAGTCGCTTCAATTGTCCCACGCTCTAATATGTAATTTGCGATAAGTTCAGACATATCAATTGGTATGTCTTTTATGATGGGTTTATTTTGGTACATAAAATAATTTCCGCCACCACTTGCACGATAATTATTCATAACTACGTCATATTCTTGATCAAAGTGAATGGGAGATCCGTCATATTGTAAGGAAACTACTCGTTCACCAACTGGTTTTGAAATGTTTAATATGTATGAAACTCCTTCCCACATATCGTAATTGTAATGCTGTGGTTTTGGCGTAGTGTAAGCGGGGTTTACAATAATATCTCCTTCGTTATTTAATGTGAAATATTCAGCGGATAATTCAAGAGCATCTTTAATATCTTTTCCTGTAATACGTATGACCTTTAATGTGTTTGGATAAATATAATTTGATACAATATCTCTCATTGTAATTTGATTTGGAAAGCCAGAAGATTCATTATGAAATAGGCTTGTACAAGAAATATGGACTCCAGCTACCTCCATTTGTACTTTGTTTATAAATTCAATAAAAGGATTGTCTTGTAAACGTGTTTGTATCGGAGTGTGAATTTGCATGTCACCAATAATGGTGCCGATTGGTTGATCTAGCCATTGTTGCGTTTGATTTTCGTAGTCAGATACAAGTGAAAGTGCTTTTTCGTCTGTTTGAACGTCTTTGACAGATAACAGTTCCGATTGACACTTTTTAATGATCCTTCGATCTTTATTTTGTTCTAACTCTACTCGAACTTTTCCTAATGAATGGCCATTAGATCCGGGTTGTACAACGGTTACACCATTTACTTTCGTATTTGCAATAGAGCGATGTTGGTGACCTGTTAGTAATATATCAATACCATCTATTTCTTGGCACATCGCATATCCTTGATTCTCACCGGTTAAAATTTCTGTTGGTTCTCCAGATTGTAAATCCCTTTCAAAGCCACCATGATATGCTACGACTAATAAGTCAGGTTGCTCTTGGTTATGGATGAGAGAAACCCATTTTTTTGTTGTTTCTAGTGCATCTTCAAATAGTAAATCTTTAATATGAGGTGGCTGCTCCCAATTTGGGATGTAATGTGTTGTAACTCCCAAGATAGCGACTTTTATATTAGGATGTATGTGTTTAATAATATAGGGTTTCCCAAAGTAAGGATCTTTTGTATGTTTATTTAAAATATTTGCAGATAGATAAGGCATATTCGCGTTTAATATAGCTTTGTTTAATACATCCATTCCATAGTTGAATTCGTGATTTCCGATAACGGCCGCATCATATCCAATGTAATTCGCGATAAGTGACATTGGGTTCTTTTTATGCTGTATATATTTAGCGTAGTAATAGGTGAATGGAGTTCCTTGTATAAAATCGCCGTTATCGATCACAATTACATGTTCATGTTGGTTACGCTCTTGGGTGATACGTGTTGCAAGTTTGGCTAATCCTATTTCTGCTGGCTCGTTATTTCGATAATGAATTGGATAAATCGTACCGTGTATATCGCTTGTTAGTAGAATGTTTATATGAACAATGTTGTTCTTATTCAAGCTTATCAACCTTCTTTTTTTGTTATCTTATGATAAATCATAACAAATAATCTAGGTTTATTTTTTGTCAAATGTTTAGAAAATATAAAAATATATAATGAAGAAAATGAAAATGTTTTTGGAGTATCGTATGATGACAGGAGAAGGAGGCGAATACTATGGCTTTGCAACATGAATTTGTATTTGTTTCAAATGAAAAAGGAGAGCTAAGTTCTGAAGATTTTTCTTGGCATGACAGGGAGTTTTTTTATAAAGATGGAACGGTTGTTGAAGAATGCGTGATATTCAGTGATGAAATTGTTTTGTATGTGTCAGATTTTTTACAGTGGATTCCAACATATAATCCTTTTAAGAAAGAGAAAGGGTTTGGTATCCATTATTATGGTATTACAAAAATCGAGAAAGAGGGAGCAGAAATAGCGATCAACCTATTTCGCTCATTAGTCAATCTCCTTTCATTGGGACCTGAAAAAATAGAACTCACAGGCTCATTTCAATGGACGGTAGAGTGTGATACGGATGGAGAGTATGAACACATTAGTTTTAATCGAGATATTCTTTGTACAGAGTTAGAGTCTTTAATTAGACTACTCTATAAAGTGGAAGCGGGAGAAGGACACCTTTTGCATTTTGGAATTTAATTTTTTATCGAGCGTAGTGCTCAGATATAACAAATGTTAATTTTTTCTAAATAAAGCTAAAATAAAAGAAATAGCAATTGCTATGAATAAAGAAATACTGGCGATAAGTAACAAGAGGATTGCAATGAGACTATATAAATAACCTAATCCTTCACTCGTTATCATTATACCTCGATCAAAATATAGTATGCTGAACGTGCCAATGGAGAGAATAAGCATGACAACACCTGGGAGGTATTTATAAGGTGACTTTAATTTTACTGAAAGGTAAATAGAACTAATTGTAATAAGGGAAAAAACAATTAAAAAGGTGTAGGAAACCACCTGTTCACTTATCATTTCTCCTCCCGCAGTTTTTATTTGATATATACGACGAAAATTAATATATATTCATTTCTATTATATATGTTGTGAATAAATGGTAAATAGAGGAGTGGTATGGAGGGGGGAGAATATTTGCTAAAGATTTTTATGAGCCACGTATGAAAATACAGATAATTCCCTTTATTATCAATAAATGAATAATGAAAAAGTATAGCAGATTGAAACCCTATACATTGTGAAATTTAGTATGTTTTTTGAACAAATTCGAAAAAACATCAACATATTTGTCGATACATGTTGTATAATCTTGCGTGGGAAGCTATCATATAAATGTGTAAAACGTTTACTAATATAAGCGAAGGGAAGAATAGCATGTCACATTCAATCGAACAACTTTCTATCAACACGATTCGCACATTATCCATTGATGCGATTGAAAAAGCAAACTCTGGTCACCCAGGAATGCCAATGGGTGCAGCACCAATGGCTTATACATTATGGACGCAATTTATGAAACATAATCCAAATAACCCAACGTGGTTTAACCGCGATCGTTTCGTATTATCTGCAGGCCATGGTTCAATGTTATTATACAGCCTACTTCATCTATCTGGTTACGACGTAACAATGGATGATTTAAAGAATTTCCGTCAATGGGGAAGCAAAACTCCAGGACATCCTGAGTATGGTCACACAGCAGGCGTAGATGCAACAACTGGTCCACTTGGACAAGGTATTTCGACAGCTGTTGGTATGGCAATGGCTGAGAGACATTTAGCAGCGAAGTATAACCGTGATGCATACAATGTAGTTGACCATTATACATACGCAATTTGCGGTGATGGCGATTTAATGGAAGGCGTTTCTGCTGAAGCATCTTCATTAGCTGCTCACTTAGGATTAGGTCGACTTGTTGTATTATACGATTCTAATGATATTTCATTAGATGGCGATTTAAATCGTTCATTCTCTGAAAGTGTAGAAGATCGTTATAAAGCATATGGTTGGCAAGTAATCCGTGTTGAGGATGGAAACGATGTTGCAGCAATTGCGAAAGCAATTGAGGAAGCGAAAGCTGACGAAAAACGCCCAACGCTAATCGAAGTAAGAACAACAATCGGTTTCGGTTCTCCAAACAAATCAGGAAAATCAGCTTCACACGGTTCTCCACTAGGTGTAGACGAAACAAAATTAACAAAAGAAGCGTATGCTTGGACAGCTGAACAAGACTTCCATGTATCAGAAGAAGTATATGATAACTTCCGTAAAACGGTACAAGATGTTGGCGAAACAGCTCAAGCTGAGTGGAACACAATGCTTGGTGAATACGCACAAGCATATCCAGAATTAGCAAATGAATTACAAACAGCGATGAAGGGTCTTCTTCCAGAAGGTTGGGATCAAAACTTACCAACTTATGAATTAGGATCAAAAACAGCAACTCGTTCTTCTTCAGGTACTGTAATTAACGCGATTGCAGAAGCGGTACCATCATTCTTTGGTGGATCTGCAGACCTTGCTGGTTCTAACAAAACATACATGAATAACGAAAAAGACTTTACAAGAGCTGACTACAGCGGTAAAAATATTTGGTACGGTGTACGTGAGTTCGCAATGGGTGCAGCAATGAACGGTATCGCACTTCATGGCGGCTTAAAAACTTACGGTGGTACGTTCTTCGTATTCTCTGATTACTTACGTCCAGCAATCCGTCTTGCAGCATTAATGCAATTGCCTGTAACATATGTGTTTACACATGACAGTATCGCTGTTGGTGAAGATGGTCCAACACATGAACCGGTCGAGCAGTTAGCGGCGCTTCGTGCAATGCCAAATGTATCTGTTATTCGTCCTGCTGACGGTAACGAATCTGTTGCAGCTTGGAAGTTAGCTTTAGGGTCTACAAACACACCAACTGCATTAATTTTAACTCGTCAAGATCTTCCAACATTAGAAGGTGCAAAAGACGATACGTATGAAAAAGTTGCAAAAGGAGCGTATGTAATTTCTGCAAGCAAGAAAGAAATTGCTGATGTAATCTTACTTGCAACTGGTTCTGAAGTAAGCTTAGCGATTGAAGCGCAAAAAGCATTAGCAGAAGATGGTGTTGATGCAGCTGTTGTCAGCATGCCATCTATGGATCGCTTTGAAGCGCAATCTGCTGAATATAAAGAATCTGTATTACCAAAAGCAGTAACAAAACGTTTCGCAATTGAAATGGGTGCGACTTTCGGATGGCACCGTTACGTTGGTCTTGAAGGAGATGTACTAGGTATCGATACATTCGGTGCTTCTGCTCCTGGTGAAAAGATCATGGAAGAGTATGGATTCACTGTAGAAAATGTTGTTCGTAAAGTAAAAGAAATGCTTTAATGGTTTGTGAAAAATCTCTCCGGCATGGAGAGATTTTTCTATGTAAATGAGTTTATTCGACAGAAAAAGTTTTTTCTTTCTCCGTAGTCAGACAATCATTGCATATTTTCTTCTATATAATGAAGAGAAAAGGTTGTCCAGAGCGGGAGGGAAAGTATGAAAACGTATGAATTGTATTTAATTCAAGAAGATGTTGCGAAGGCATACTTTGGTCGGGAGTATTTGTTTTTCGATTTATTTGCTCGATTTTCAGAATCTGATTCCCTTTCGGAAAAGAAAGTGTTATATAAGCAGATGATGTATATTACGACACCATTACAAGTAATGAGAATTCACCATAAATTAGAACAGGTTTTACGTAGTTTTGGGAAGTATAATAGAACACATCATACGCACATGCTTTATACTGGGGCAGAATACGGCGAAATAACGGTGAAATCACAATATATTCAAATGAGTACATCCGGAAATGTGTCGATGGAAACGACTTTCTTTGAGGTTCTCAGGAAATGCGAATTGACATTTTTAGCAATGGATTATGAAAATAAAAAGTATGGTTGGTTAAATCCTCTGAAACAAGCACGAACATATGTGTAAAAAATGTCGAATACAATCTTGTCTTATTGAAAAGGTTTTAGTACACTGTAAGGTAGACAACATGAAGGAGGAAAATATATGTCAATTTGGGTAGTTGTTCTAGTGGGCGTATTAGCACTAGTAGCAGGCGTGGCGTTAGGATTTTTCATCGCCCGCAAATATATGATGAATTACTTGCAAAAAAATCCACCAATCAATGAACAAATGTTAAAAATGATGATGATGCAAATGGGACAAAAACCATCCCAAAAGAAAATCAATCAAATGATGAGCGCAATGAACAAACAACAAATGAAATAAGCGCTAAAGGGGGCACTCGATAAGAGTGTCCTTTTCTTTTGGAAAACTTTAGTGTTTAAAACTTTTAAAAATTCTGTATTTTTGATAAACTGAAAACATCGCTCATTTCAAGGGAGGGGGATATAATGAAGGTATTTTTTAATTTAGCGTGGTTTTTTAAACAAGAAAAACGGGCGTACATAACGGGAATTATTTTGTTATTTGGTGTAGCACTTCTTGAGCTTGTTACACCAAAAGTAATTGGAGTTGTTGTAGACCAAATTAATAACCAAACGCTAACATCTGAAAAGTTGTTACAATGGGTTGTTCTTTTAGTAGTTGTCGGGATTACAATGTATATATTACGTTACATATGGCGTATTATGATTTTTGGGTCTTCTTTAAAGCTCGCGCGCCAATTACGAAAGAAATTATATGAACATTTTACAAACATGAGTCCATCTTTTTATCAATCACATCGTACAGGGGACTTAATGGCCCATGCAACGAATGATATTCAAGCAATCCAACAGACAGCTGGAGCGGGCGTTTTGACGCTTGTTGATTCGTTAGCCGTAGGTGGATGCGTGCTAGTGGCTATGGGGTTTACGATTAGTTGGAAGTTAACATTGTTAAGTTTAATCCCAATGCCGATTGTAGCGATTTCAACTAATTATTATGGTACTTTATTACACAGACGTTTTCATAAAGCACAGCAAGCGTTTTCTGAGATCAATGATAAAGTACAAGAAAGTATGAGTGGAATGAAGGTGATTCGCTCAATTGGTCAAGAAAAGGAAGATTTACAAGCATTTCGAAAAAAGTCAGAAGATGTTGTGCATAAAAATATGTTAGTTGCGCGTATCGATTCATTATTTGATCCAACAATTTCTTTTATTGTCGGTTTTTCATTCTTAATCGCTGTGTGCTATGGATCACTATTAGTTGTTCGCGGAGAACTGACAGTTGGTGAGTTAATTACATTTACAACATATTTAGGGACGCTTGTTTGGCCGATGCTCGCATTTGGTTGGCTATTTAATATTATGGAACGTGGTCATGCTTCATATGACCGTGTGGAAAAAATATTATCTCAAACTTCAGATGTTGTGAACAAAGATGGAGCGGTAGATAAAGAGGCAAGCGGTGATATAACGTTTGCAATTGATACATTTTCCTATAAGAAAAATGAAACTCTCCATTTAGAAGATATTCATTTCACACTGAAAAAGGGTGAAACATTAGGTATTGTTGGCCGCACTGGTGCAGGGAAAACGACATTGTTAAAATGTTTAATCAGGGAATATGATCATTTTAATGGATCGCTGCAAGTTGGTGGGAAAGATATTCGTGATATGACGCTGCATGGCGTTCGATCTGCTATTTCGTATGTTCCTCAAGACCATTTCCTATTTTCAGCAAGTATAGGGGAAAATATTGCATTTGGAAAGGCTGATGCTACATATAAAGAAATTGCATGTGCTGCTGATATTGCTTGTATTCATGATGATATTGTTCAATTTCCAGTAGGATACGATACGGTAGTAGGGGAACGAGGAGTGTCTTTATCAGGTGGGCAAAAACAAAGGATTTCTATTGCACGTGCTTTACTAACGAATGCTGAAATTTTAATTTTAGATGATTGTTTATCAGCAGTTGATGCAAAGACAGAAGAAACAATTTTAACAGCGCTGAAACGAGAAAGAGAGCAAAAAACAACGATTATTACAGCACATCGGTTAAGTGCCATTCAACATGCAAATCTTATTCTTGTTGTTGATGAAGGGAAAATTGTAGAGCGTGGTACACATGAACAACTAATGAGGCAAGAAGGTTGGTATAAAGAGATGTATGAAAGTCAGCAGTTAGAAGCGTTAGTTGAGAAGGGAGGCATATAATGGCTGAGAAAAAAAGAAGCGATTTATGGCGATTACTTTCTTATATGAAACCATATAAAGGCTTATTGTCACTAGCATTTCTATTTCTAGTTGGTGCAACTGTTACAGAAATGATGGGTCCGTTTTTAATTAAACAGTTTCTTGATGAACATTTAGTTCCCCGTAACTTTGAACAATCAGCACTTGTAACCTTATTTGTTGTATATATGATTGCTCATTTATTAAAGGTTTTATTTACGTATTTAAATTTATTATATTTCCAAAATATAGCTTTCAAAATTGTGCAAGATATGCGAGTGGAAGTGTATGAACATGTACAACGGTTGTCATTAAGCTTTTTTGACCGTACACCAATTGGTACCCTCGTATCTCGTATAACAAATGATACAGAAGCAATTAAAGATTTCTATGTGAGTGTGTTATCAACATTTGTAAAAAATGTAGTATTTTTAATTGGAATTTTAGTGGCTATGTTTTTACTTAATGTGAAACTTACATTGTTTTCTCTTTTATTAATACCAATTATGTTGACGATTATGACCATGTATCGCAGGAAAAGCTCTGTTTTTTATTTAGAACTTCGCAATCAATTAAGTATTTTAAATGCAAAGCTTAATGAATCGATTCAAGGGATGAACATTGTGCAAGTGTTTCGTCAAGAAAAACGGATGCGAAAAGAATTTGAAGAAGTGAATAATAAGCATTACAGTGCTGGGCGCCGTACGTTAAAATTAGATGCATTGTTTTTACGACCGGCAACAGATCTTGTTCATATTGTGGCGATTGCATTGGTGCTCGCATTATTTGGAATTGACGCTTTGAATAGTCCAGTTGAAGTTGGGGTATTATATGCTTTTGTTAACTATATTCATCGTTTTTTCCAACCTGTAAATGAAATGATGATGAAATTATCTTTCTTCCAACAAGCACTTGTTTCTTCATCACGTGTCTTTCATTTGATGGATGAAAAAGATTTAGCGCCTATTCAACAAGGGAATAGAGAGCCGAAAGTACATGAAGGAGAAATTGAATTTAAAGATGTTACATTTTCATACGACGGAAAACGTGATGTTTTAAAAAATGTATCTTTTCATGTAAAACCTGGGCAAACAGTTGCTTTTGTTGGGCATACCGGAAGTGGGAAAAGTACAATTATGAACTTGTTGATGCGGTTTTATGATATTAAAGCGGGTCATATTTTAATAGACGGTGTAAACTTAGAAAAGTTTGAAGAGAAGGAAATTCGAAAGAGAATTGGGCTCGTATTGCAAGATGCCTTCTTGTTTGCCGGAAATGTGAAACAAAACATTCGCATGTATAATGAAAGTATTACGGATGAAGAAATAAAAGAAGCAGCACGTTTTGTTCAAGCAAATACGTTTATTGAAAAGTTACCAGAACAGTATGATACAGAAGTAGTAGAAAGGGGAGCGGCATTCTCAAGTGGACAAAGGCAACTCATCGCGTTTGCTAGAACGATTGCGACAAATCCGAAAGTATTGGTATTAGATGAAGCAACGGCCAATATTGATACAGAAACGGAAGAGGCCATTCAAACAGCGTTGCAGCGTATGCGAAAAGGTAGAACAACAATTGCGATTGCACATCGCTTATCTACTATTCAAGATTCTGACCAAATCTTTGTTATGCATGATGGAGAAATTATAGAAAGAGGAACACATCAAGAGTTACTGAGTAAGCAAGGGTTATATTACAATATGTATTTACTTCAGAATAAAGGAAGCCTTCAGAAAGCCTTGTAGTATTAAGGTTTTGAAGGCCTCTTTTTTATTCTTTTAAAAATGATCACATTGCTGTAATTTCTGTTACGCCTCACATACTGAATTGGTAATGATATTCTGTTCTTTCAATACATACACCAACTTCTAAATCATCTCCAACTAATATAAAATCTTCATCATACAAATTATAACTTCTTTTTCTAGTGGGTTTTCTTAACTCAGTATTATTACCGATAAAATCTGTAAGTTTTTTGTTGAGAAACATTTGTACTATTGATGAATGAAAGGAATTAAGGAGCATAGGAAGAATATCGTTTATAAAGAATAAGACGATGCTATCAAATTATCATACTTATTAATGGAATAAATATGAATCTTAGAAACTTTAGAAGAAAATGAGATTTGGAAATAATAGCAGTTATTGTATTGCAACAGCATAGCAATCTATAAACTCTGCGTCATCTTTCTAAAAAAGGAGGGAGTATTATGCAAGCGATGTTTAAAAGATGTATGGTGTTGATTGCTGCATTCATTTTACTGGTTACTTCTGTTGGTGGTATTGCAACTGCTGAGACCAATGCTACGCCAATTTATAGGGAGATGCTTCCACCGAAAGAAACATTCAATCCAGGAGATTGGTTTTTAGGTGAGAAGCCTTTAAATTATGATGAAAATAGGCCACCTATTGTTTTTGTGCAAGGGAGAAATGGAAGTGCGGATAGTTGGTATGGAAAAACAGTTTATCACGATGCAAACGATATGTATGATTATGCTTATCGTGCAGGATATCAAACTGTGTTTGTTCAACTATATGATGCAGCTGGGAAGGGATCTGCAAGTCAGTGGGATAATGGCAAATTGTTGGCTGCAAAGCTAGAAGAGATTTATAATCATTTTGGTAAAAAAGTGAATATTGTGGCTCATAGTAAAGGTGGAATTGACACTCAAGCAGCACTCATTCAATATGGTGCGAATCGTTTTGTAGGAAAAGTCATTACACTGGCTTCGCCGCATTATGGATCAAATTTAGCAGACTTATCGTATAGTTGGTGGGCTGGTTGGCTGGCTTCATTACTTGGACAAAGAGACGATGGCACTTATTCTTTACAAACAGGTGAAATGGCACAATTTCGTTCTGTAATAGATAACAATCCAAATGTTAAATTAAATCGTTACTATACAGTTGCAGGTACAAGTTGGGGACCGGCTTTCTCTGCTCTATCTTTAGGTGGGCTATACCTTTCCGCGTATGGCTCCAATGATGGATTAGTGAATGAATGGAGTGCAAAATTACCTTATGGAACACACTTATTTACCGATTCTAGATTTGATCATGATGATATACGAAAAGGTTCGGCGGTGTTTTCTCGAATTGAACCGTATTTACGTACTTCTACCGCCACGTTCGTTCCTTATACTTCAAATAATAATGCTAGAGAACTTGTTAATGATTTAAATACTACTTCTAATCAAACCGTTTTAGGTGGAGAACTAATACAGAATAAATGGATTGATCAAACGTTTGCTGTAGATACAAAAACAGAGGGCGTTGTCTCGGTGTTAACAGCATCTTCAGAAGTGAAAATACAACTTATTTCTCCGTCGGGAAAAGTATATACAAACGAAGATAGTAAGGTCACGATAGGAGATGAAACTTCCTACTTTAAGGGTGCGTCTATTCGGACATTTAAAATAAATCGAATGGAAATAGGGGAATGGCATGTTAAACTAATGACAGCACATGCAAAAGATGCTTATATGATTGTTAGTGATTATAAACAAAAAGCACCGTTTACTTTGAAAATGCCAGGGAAAATCAAAGCTGATAAAGTTGAATTTCAATTGAAACAATCTACTAAAGAACTAGGAAAACAAGAGGATCTTTCTTTCACTGTCCGAGTTGTTGATCGAGAAGGGAATTTAGTATCGCAATCGAATCAGTTGCAAAGGTTAGATGAGGCTGCATTCACAGGCCTTTTGAATCATATTAAAAAGTCAGATGTATATAATGTGACGATTGATATTAAAGGTATTAACTCAGAAGGTAAAGCTTATACTCGTACGATTGTACGTTCGGTGTATATTGAAAAATAAAAAGTATGGAGGTATTACAGTTTAAAGCGTATTTTATGATTCAATTATTGAGTATATTCTTTTCAAAAAGATATAGAAATATGGAAAGGAAATGGATTATAGTAAATAATCAGGTCTAAATGTAGTAAGGCAAAGAATTATAAATTAAAATATATATTTACTTCAAAATATAAGAGGTCTTCAGGAAAAACTGCGAGAACAAGGTTTTCCTGAAGGCTTTTTTATACTATCATATCTGATTATCGATATTTTTACTCTACTTTTAAAAATTCAATATGTATTCTATCAACTTCAATTTCAACATATTTGTTAAACCATTTGCTATATTCCGAGAGATACCCATCGCTATCTGTGAAAAGTATATCCAAATTTTACAGAGAGTTATTTTAATACGTAGTATAATAGAATAAAATTGATTTTAAAAGTTTAGGTAATATTTTACTAAGCCATAAAGGAGAAAAAAGATGGAATATGTACTTATATGTGCAATTTTAGCTTTATTAGCTGGAGTATTTGTACTGTTTTATAAGAATAAACAGTTAGAATCAGAAAACCAACAAGTGGAATTTGAAAAGACAAAGTCAATAGAAAACTATCAGAGTGAGATGGCTGCAGCTGTAGCGGATTATGAAGAAAAGCAGGAGACATTAAAAAACATAGAGCGTAAAAAGTACAATAATTTAAAAGAGAGTGCAGCTAGAGAAGTAGAAAACATGAGAGTGATGAAGAATCAATTAGCGATGCAGCATAGTAAAGAGCGTAGTGAAATGCAACAGAAACACAGTAATGAGATACATATGTTACAAGATCTAATTACAGAATTAAGAGCGTATTCTAGAAATGGTGAAGAAATGAATACGCATGAAATATTACATTATATGAAACGGGGATTTGTTCAGGAAGGAATCATAACTGAAGACGAACTACATATTATTCCAAATATATTTCTTCCCAAAGTACATAGTAGAAGAGGAAATAAAATGGGGAATACTCGAGTTGATCATATATTGTTATCGACAACCGGAATATATGTAATTGAGACAACAGAATGGCAAGGAAGAATGATACACGGATTGACGAAAGAAAATGCAGGGGTATATTCATTTATGATTGATGAGATTGGTAAGTATCAAAATGAATATGAGAAGGAAGAGACATTTGTTTTTATGAAAAAGGGAGATTCAATGACTCTAATGGTAGAAAACGTAGGAAACCCCGTTTATAAAGCAAAACATCTTTCAACAATTGTATATGATTACTTGAAAGAGGTTCATTCGCAAGCTCTAAAAGAAGAAGTTAAGCCCACTGTATATTTCGGCAATGAGACAAATGGAAGTGGAAATGAAATGATCGATCTTTCCAATGAAGTACTTCCGAGGTTGAAGGATAGAGAGCAACTTGTTACGTATTTTAGAAAGGAAAGATTGGAAGGGAAAGTACTATATACAGTGCAAGAATTACAAGGGATAAAAGAAATGATTGAATGTATGGGAGAAGTGAAGTTGTAAAAAACCTGATGTGATAAAGGTGATTTTTCATTGGGAGCGTATAGAGATTTTTTATTACGGGCAACATTGTATGTTTATGTTTTTTTATATTTGTTTATATGTATCGCTTTCATATTCATCATTAGCATGACTCATTCGTCTTATAATACTGTGAGTATTTTAGTGGTATCAATTCCGTTTATTCTTTTACTGGCTCTTCAGTGGATCGTTTTTCATTTTTCTGGTGGTAATAATAAGGGCATATTTAAAAGTATTACAATTGTGGGAGCGATATTATTCAGTATTTGTATCGTACAACTAGGTGTAAATGAGTATAATTCAAAGTTTCAAACAGATAGATGGCTAAAAGATGAACGGAAACGAGTATATATGATAGATGATCTTCTAACGAAACATAAACTAGTGGGAAAACCTAAGAAAGAGATTGTACAATTGTTAGGAAAACCAACTGAGACAAGGCGTTTTGAGGAAATGAATCAAACTATTTATTACCTTGGAGATGAAAGAGGGTTTATTCCTATAGATAGTGAATGGCTCATTCTTCAATTTGATAATGATGATAAGGTGGTAGAGCATAGGTTATATAAAGATTGAAATGAAAAGCAGAAGATCATTATGAGTTATGGTCTTCTGTTTTTTTGTTAATGAATGTAAAAAAGTGAAAAATGGGATTTCTTGTCTATGTGAATTGGGAAAATTTCATTATACTTTAAACTAGTTTTGTAATATAGAAGTTTATTAGATTACTAAATAACTTTTATTATGTTAGAAAAGGAGGGAAGTTAACACGAAATGATTCAATATATAACGCGTTAAACAAGTATCATGAAAAAAAGGAATTTATAATGTTTTAGCAATGTTAATTGCACTTTAAGTTGTAAGGGTGCCAACTTCTTCATTTGCAGCCCCAGTAGAAAAAACAGTAGCAATATCGACGGATGAATAAGCGTTAAAAAGCATTGAGGAACATATGAAAGAGTATATGGAAGGCGAGGTTAGCCGAGGAGATAATCAAGTGGTTGAAAGTGAAGTGTAAGGAGAATTTCTCGTACATATTATAAAATCAACTCCTTTATACGATTCTGTTGATTTGCAGCATGTAACAGGTGCAGAGCTTTCTGAACCAGTAGTCCAAGCTTCAAAATTCAGTGAAAACAAAGAAGTTAGATGGGAAATCAACTGCCCGTAAAAGTCTCATTGGTGAGAGCTGAAGAAAAGTATCCGCTGATTAAAGTTTCACTTTATTGGTCAGAGGGACGCTGGAAAGTTAGAATTTTCTAAAAATAAATGGAATTAAAATAGGGAATGATATACAATTGATTTATTTAATATGAAGATAACACGAAAAGAGGATATACATATGGAAGATTTACAAACACTCGGTTCATTCTTTTTAGGCCTAGGTACAATGTTTGCGGGGCTAGGGGTATTGCTTGCAGGTATTGGTGTGTATACAAAATTTTCACGTGAATCAAACTGATGAAAGCATCCGTACAGGATGCTTTTTTATTTTTTTTTCAATATGCTACAAAAAGGAATCGTATATTCTTTATGGAATAAGGAATGAAAATGGCAGGGGGAGTGTATATATGGATGCATTGGAACAATTTCATAATCTTACATGCCAGATTCATGACAAGATATTACTGATATAAGGTAACAAGAATGAAAAGGAGGTAAGACGGTGAAAAAAATACCAACTGAAGCCTTGAGTAAGGAATTGATGGAAAGAGAAGGGGTTATATCTATTACAGTTAAAGAATTTGAAAAAATTGAAGTCGCTGGAGTGGTAGTATCTGGGCCAGCAGTCATTTTAATTAATCAAGATTAACAGAGTACATATAATGAATATAGAAAAATAGTGAAAAGCATCCTATGTGGATGCTTTTTTATTTGCTAAAAAAGAAATATATAAGATAATAGAGCCATTGGAGGGGAAAGAAAGTGGCTATTATTATTACAATGTTTCTAATGGGGATTTTATTAGGGTTTGTTGGAGCAGGTGGAGCTGGGTTTATTATTGCAGTGCACACTCTCGTATTTCATGTGCCAATTCACATAGCGCTCGCGACATCATTAACAGCAATGGCATTTACAACACTTTCTGGAGTGATAAGTCATTATCGAGAAAGAAATGTTGTCATGAAAATTGGCTGTGTTGTAGGAGGATTTGGTGCGCTTGGATCATATGTTGGATCTAAAATTGGTGCTGGGATTCCTGCACAGCTCCTTCATTGGTTTACGGCTGGTATGTTATTTTTATCAGCGATATGCATGTTAGTTCGTTTGTTTTTTGTGCAAAATCAAAAAGAGTGGTCTGCTAGTTTATCAGATCAGTTATCTCCATATGTATTAGGAAAAGGAGCTATGTTAGGAATTGCAACTGGGATATTAGCAGGAGCATTTGGAATTGGTTCAGCACCTTTCATTCAACTAGGATTAATGGTATTACTAGGCTTATCAATTCATCAGTCAGTAGGGACTACAATGCTTGTTATTTTACCAATTGCAATTGGTGGAGGAGTTGGATATACTTCAGCAGGATATTTAGATTACATGTTATTAGTACAAGTTTTAATGGGAACAATGCTCGGGGCATATATAGGCGCGAAGTTTACAAATTATGCACCTCGTATTATTTTGAGGTTTTCGATGATCATGACACCTGTTTTAGCTGGATGTATGTTATTAATGGAATAAGAAATAAAGTACTGGGGGGAAGAGGTGTGTCTGCTCATTTTCATAAATTGTTATGTGTAGGTTTTTGGATTGCATTACTTATATCAGGAATATATCCAAAGGATTCTTTTACATGGGTTTTAGAGGTCGCACCTGCAGCTATTTTAGTACTCATTTTAATGATTACATATCGACGTTTTCGATTTACAACGTTCACATACGTATGGATTTGGATTCATATGTTGATATTGCTCATTGGAGGCCATTATACATATGCAGAAGTACCATTATTCAATTGGCTACGCGATGCTTATGATTTAGAAAGAAATTACTATGATCGTGTTGGGCATTTTATGCAAGGCTTTGTTCCAGCATTATTAACACGAGAAGTACTTATAAAGGTAGTTGAGATTCAAAAAAAAGGATGGCTAGAACTACTTGTAATATCAGTTTGTTTAGCATTTAGTGCATTATATGAGTTGTTAGAGTTTGCAGTTGCAAAATTAACGGGGACAGGAGCAGAAGCATTCCTTGGAACACAAGGAGATGTTTGGGACACACAGTGGGATATGACACTTGCATTAATTGGGGCGATGTTGGCAATGCTATTATTTCGTAATGTTAAAAATATAAAAGGATGGATTAATATGTTTTACGTATGAATTATGTAAGTAATTCATATTTCCCATATAAAAGGATTTACTATAATATAATGAGTGTAGCGTCCGAGTATTCGACGCATTACTAGTATTATATCCCTATCCCTTTTCTAAAAATGCGAACAAGTTTTGCCCTATTCTATTCAATGTTTGATTGTATAGAAATATATTGTTCGATGCCCATTATGGAGCGTACATAATGGGGAAATCCCGATCCTTAAAGAGGATGCCCCTAATCTTCATGTGAAAATATGATCGGATGAAGAAAGCTGACCAATGTATGGTCAGCTTTCTTTTTTGTGTAAAAATAATTCTTCTGTAATTTCGGTTTGTAATAGCAGTGTTTTTCCAAAGCGGCGTTTGCATTCATCTCTTACTTTTTGAATGGCAAGTGTATGAGAAGTGGCAGACACGGTGACAGTTGCTTGACGAGATTTTCGGTTTTCTTCACAAAAGACACACTCCACAACATATTTAGAAATCATACTCTCATCCTTCCGCTTGAATTTCTAGGAATGAGTTGTCTTTGAAGTTGATATAATCTTTCGTTACAAATTCAGCATTTTCCTCTATTTTCAAGGAGAAGAACAGGATAAGAAAGAATATTAGGTATGGGAGGAGAGACACATGAAAAGATGGATTGGAACAGCAGCTATATGTGTGAATGAAAAAAATGAAATCTTGATGGTATTACAGGGGAAGAAAGAGGAACCGAAAAGGTGGTCAGTACCAAGTGGTGGACAAGAAGAAGGAGAAACATTAGAAGAGTGTTGTATCCGAGAAGTTGTTGTTTTTATTTTTAGAAAATTCGATAATTAAATTGATTTCAGTTTGAATTTTTGTTAAATTGATAGTTAATTAAGGATACTAACATATTACAAGTAAAGTTGAGGCGAGTTATGGTACAATCCATTGATCGAGCAATAAGTATTATTAAGTTATTGAATTCTATAAATGACAAAGAATATTGGGCTATTTCTGATATAGCTGATAGAACACATCTCCCAGTTAGTACAGTACATAGGTTACTTAACTCTCTAATGGAGCATGGATTAGTTACGCAAGTTTCAGAAACAAAACAGTATACAACTGGACCAATGTGGATGGAAATAGGGTTACGTCAATTAGAGAAGGTAGACTACAGATCTGTTGCAAGAGAAGTGATGAAGCGTTTGGCCTTTGAAGTTGAAGAAAGTGTTTACTTGAACATTCCAAATGGAACACATTCTATTATTATTGAAAGAATGGATAGCCCTTTAAAAATTCGAGTTATCGATAACTTAGGGGAACAGATTCCTCTTTCGATTGGCGCCGCAAATAAAACGATGCTTGCCAATATGAAAACAAATGAAATGGAATATATCGTAGAACAGTTACTTTCTTCTTTACCAGAACAAAAGCAAATGCTTTTTGATCAACTCGCAATGATAAGAAATGAAGGATATGCTGTGAGTTATGGTGAGAAAACAGAAGGAACAGCTTCAGTAGCTGCATCTATTATAGGATTTAATCATAAAGTAGTAGGAGCACTAAGTATTGGATTAATTAATCATCGTATTAACGATGATCGACTATCTTTTCTTATTAGTAAGGTCAAACAAGCGGCTAATGAAATATCAATAAAAATCGGCAGAACATCGGAATAATAATTTTGATAGTCTGTCGTCATTTTTTTATTCATATAGTGGAAATGAATTTCATTATGTGGAAAAACAGGGGGATTTATATGTCAAAATGGCAATCAAAAGAACAATTGGTTCAATTATTAAGCGATCTTGTTGAAATTCCTAGTATTACTGGCTCGGAAGCTGAGATTATATTGCCAGATTTTGTTGTTGGCCAACTTACGGATCTAGATTATTTCAAACAAAATTCCAATCATGTGCAAAAAAATCCGACGAGGGATGGACGATATTTTGTTACTGCTCTAATAAAGAAAAATAATAATACAAAAAATACAGTAATTCTTGTTAGTCACTTTGATGTTGTAGATGTGCAAGATTATGGGGTTTGGAAAGCGGATGCATTTAGCCCTAAAAAATTAACATCTATGTTTTATTCTCATAAAGATGAGCTACCGAATCATGTACGTGAAGATATAGAAAAAGGGGATTGGCTATTTGGTAGAGGAACAATGGATATGAAATGTGGTCTAGCTTTGCAAATGGCAATGGTTGAGCAAGCTTGTGAAGGGAAGTTTGACGGAAATGTCCTTTTATTAGCTGTTCCAGATGAAGAAGTGAACTCTGTAGGAATGAGAGCTGCTGTTCCAAGATTATTAGATTTAGCAAAAGAACATAACCTAGAATATAAAACGGTTTTAAATTCAGAGCCTATGTTTACGCGTCATCCTGGTGATCAAAATAAGTATATTTACACAGGTTCTATTGGTAAGGTGTTACCTGGTTTCCTTTGTTATGGAAAGGAAACACATGTAGGCGAACCTTTTGCGGGATTAAATGCTAATTATATGGCTTCATTATTAACAGCTGAATTAGAATTGAATACGGAACTTTGTGATATTGTAGAAGGCGAAGCGAGCCCTCCACCAACTAATTTGTTTCAAAGAGACTTAAAGGAGGATTATTCTGTACAAATTCCTCATCGTGCAGTCACATTGTTTAATTTATTTTTACTAGAAAAAACGATGACAGATGTAATTTCGTTGTTACATCAAAAAGTAACGAAAGTAGCAGAAAAAATCGAAGACTCGTATGAGAAGCAAGCGTATCGTTTTTCTAAGTATAATCCGTTCATACCGCCTAATCTCAAAGTAAATGTATTAACGTATGAAGAGCTTATCGCTTATGCAATTGAACAACATGGGCAAGAAAAAATAGCTGATATTCAATCTACTGTTATAAAAAATAGAGAAGATAAAGATGATCGTGCGGTAACAATTGATTTAGTTGATAAATTAGCTATTTTATGTAAAGAAAAGGCACCAATGATTGTGCTTTTCTTTGCCCCACCGTACTATCCAGCTGTGAGTTCACGTCACAATCCTTTAATTAAAGAAGTAGTTGGGGAAATGGAAAGATATGCTCACTACAATCATGGAATTACATTTGAAAATCAAAATTATTTTGGAGGAATTTCAGATTTAAGCTATGTAGGCTTACAGTATCCAGTTGATTCAATGAGCTCACTTGTAGAAAATATGCCATTATGGGATAAAGGCTATTCAATTCCGCTCCAGGAGTTAGAAGAGTTTGATGTTCCGGTATTAAATATGGGACCAGTAGGAAAAGATGCACATCAATGGACAGAACGTCTGGACATAAATTACGCATTTGAAACGCTATTAGATATGTTGCCTATATGTATTGAAAAATTACTTGTTTCAAATAAAATTACACAGTCATAGTTATGTTTGTGTAGGAGAGAAGGGAATTAAGAAAAGGATAGAAATTGTAGCGTTATACTACAGTTCCTATTCTTTTTCTTGTAATGATTTATTTTTATTCAAAGCCCGATTGATCGGGATAAATAAAATAAGAGTATAGTGTTGTTTAATGTAACCAGGATAAGAAAAGTGGTACAATGACTAAACTTGCGCCAGCTGTTAGAAGCATGGATAAACTTGCAATTGTACCTTCCACTGGTCCGATTTCGAATGCTTTTGAAGTACCTGTACCGTTTGCACTAGTACCTAGCATAATACCTTTCGCGATGGCGGTTTTAATACGGCATATGCGAATAAGAGAAGGGCCTAAGAGTGCTCCAGTTAGTGCTGTAAGTACAACGAATACGGCTGTTAATTGTGACATACCGCCAATCATTTCTGAGATTGCCATGGCAATTGGTGTTGTGACAATGTGCGGTGCTAAGCTATGTTCTAGTGATGAATCAATGTGAAAAGCATCTGCTAGAAGAGCTGAAGTAATAACAGATAATAATGAACCGACAATGACGTTAATTAAAATTGCACTCGCATGTTTTTTTAATAAATCAAAGTATTTATAGATGGGCCATGCAAAAGCTACGGTTGCTGGTTTTAATAGTTCAGTTAACCAATGGCCACCAGAATCGTATGTTTCATAAGATGTATCTAGTCCAAGTAATAACACGATTAAAACAATTGGACAAACGAGAAGGGGTGAAAGTATACTCCAATTCCAGCGCTGATATAGTTTCTTAGAAATCCAATATGTTAATAGTGTTAATGGTAAACAAAAAAAGCCGATCATTGTGCTGATCCTTTCCGCTTTAATAGCAGTTCTGTTAAGATTCCAGTGACGAGTGTTACACAAAGGGTACTAATCATGATAATCAAAATGAGATCGATACCATATTGTGATAATGTATCTTTGTAGCGGATAACAGCGACGGCAGAAGGAATAAAAAATAAAATAAGTTCTTTTAATAAAAAATCCGCTCCGTCTTGAATCCACTCTTTTTTCACCAAGTTAAATTTTAATGACATTAATAATAAAAAAATTCCGATAATACTTCCTGGAATTAGGAGGTGTGCCTGCTTTGCGATCCATTCACCTGTCCAAGCGAAACAAAATAATAGTAAGATTTGTCCGCTTAATTTCCACCATTTCATACAGTAACACCTCTTTCGATTTTTTTCATAAAAATTGTAAAAAGAATTAACAATTTCTACTATACGTCCTTTCAAAATATTTGTCTAATATATAAATTATATGTTATTAATTTATTATACATATTAATCGAAAAGGGGATCTCAAATGGAATTACGGCATTTGCAATATTTTGTTGTTCTAGCAGAAGAGCTACATTTTGGACGAGCAGCTGCTCGCTTACAAATGACACAGCCACCGCTAAGTCAACAAATTCAGCAATTAGAGAAAGAGATGGGAGTTACATTATTTTCAAGAACGAAGCGGAAAGTTGAGATGACAGAAGCAGGAGAGATGTTTTTAAAAGAAGTGAAAAAAGCATTTGATCAAATTGAGAAGGCAGTAGAAGTCGCGCAAAGTGCACAAAGGGGAGAAGTTGGATCACTTTCAATTGGATTTGTAGGGGCAGCGATATATGATATTTTACCGTCTATTGTTAGGGAGTATCGAAAGAAGTTTCCAAGAGTATCTGTTGCACTGCATGAATTATCGACACCGGATCAAGTTCATGCGCTTCATGATAATCGTATTGATGTTGGATTTTTACGTCCACCAATTAATACACAATTGCTAGAATTAGAACCAATTCAAAAGCTTTCGTGTACACTATGTTTACCAAAAGCGCATCCATTAGCAGAGAAAGAAGAAATTCATATTGAAGATTTGCAAGATGAACCATTTGTATTTATAACAAGACCTGTTTGGCCTGCGTTATACGATACAATTTTATCGTTATGCAGGAATGCTGGATTCAGTCCACACATTGTGCAAGAGGCAACAGAGTATCAAACCGTTATGGGACTTGTAGCTGCAGGAATTGGTATAACCGTTATTCCGGTATCGGCAAATAAGTTATATAAAACAGAAGTGGTGTACAAGGCAATATTTGATTCTAAATTTGTAGCTGAAATGTCAGTGGCATATCGGAAAACAAATAGTAATCCTGAGCTGTTAGAGTTTTTAAAAATTGCGAGAGAAAAAAAACGAATTGAAGTTGAAAATGATAAGTAAGGTGACAGAAATGTGATAAAAGAGGAGATGCTATTGTGATGCATCTCCTCTTTTTATTTCAATAATGAATAAGTAGACATGTTCATTTTCTTGAATTAATCGTTGGCGTGAGCTTTCATCTTCTATAGAGAGTGAAGATATATGATTTTTATTTGTTTTTATCCAAGCAGCAAGAACTGTTCTTTTATTATATTTTATTTTTTTAGAGCTGCTAATTTCTTCAAATGCAGACCCATTAATATTAGGTAAGCTATTTTCAGAAACAGTCATTGAACTATCGTCAATACCCATGAACCATTGCCAAGTCTCGTTGTTCGTATGTTGAAACATTTGTTGACCAACGGCTAATCTTATTTTTTTGTCTTTAAAGTCGAAAGAAGAAAACCCACCCATATCTTTTACCTTTTCTCCATTCTGGTAAATTAGATTTTTATGGGAATCTTCCTGTTTCAGTGTAACCTTAGACATAAAGTCATTTTTCTGCGACTTAAGACCTAGTAGAGACTCCGATTGTAGTTCGATGTTAAAAAAGTCATATTTTTATACACTAGTAGTATGGAATACTGGACGTTAAGAAGTAAGGTAGGGGAATCAATTATGTCTTTATTTCGGTTAGCAAAGAAAAATATACAAAACTATGCTGCCCAACGATTAAAGCAATTTATATGGATTGCAATGAGTACAATGCTATATTTTTTCATTATATCTATCCGATCTAATGAAGCGGTAGTAGAAAAAATACAGCATATACCGTCTTTGTTAGCTACACTATATTATGGGGAAGTACTGTTGTTTTTTGTATGCACTGCTGTTACATACCAAATGACAAAAAGATTTTTAAAAAATAGGAAACAAGAATTACTGTTGTATGAAACTGCCGGTATGAAAAAAAGAAAAATATTTTGTTTGTTATGTCAGGAGCAGTTTTTGATTTACGGTGGAGCGATTCTTTTTGGTTTTATTCATGGGATGCTGTTTTTGAAATTATTTACAGTGATTTTTATAAAGTTAATAGGAGTTCATGGAATAAATAGCGCACCGATTACGTTATACGCAGTATCAGTAACGACAGTGTTGATCGTTATAATCATCTTATTATCAATATGGCAATGTTATAAATTTATTCAAGAATTTAAATATGAACAATTAAATAAAGTCGAGGAAAAGGCATGAGGCATCATGTCTTTTTGTTCGTTTTACAGCAGAAAATAATCATGATACAGTGTAAAGAACTGAAAAAAGTGTTAGAGAGAAAGGTTGTATAAAATGGTAAATAAACAATCTATAGTGAGAGTAGAACAACTAACAAAGCGAATCGGCTCAAAGACATTAGTAGAAAATATAAGTTTTGAAGTAAAGAAAGGCGAAGTTGTTGGTTTATTAGGGCCAAACGGTGCCGGGAAAACAACATTAATGCGAATGATGGTTGGTATGATTCGCATGACGGAAGGTGAAGTCTGGATAGATGGTCAATCTGTAAAACAGCAATTTGAAAGTACAGCTGCAAAAATTGGTGCTGTAATCGAAAATCCAGAATTCTATCCTTTTTTAAGTGGTTATGAAAATTTGACATATTTTGGGCGTATGAATAGTAACGTTACAGAAGATCGCATTGATGAAGTTGTCCAATTACTAGGTATGGGACAGGTTATTGACCGAAAAGTAAAAGCATATTCACTTGGTATGAGGCAACGCTTAGGAATTGCACAAGCACTTATACATAACCCGGATGTACTTATTTTAGATGAACCAACAAACGGGTTAGATCCAAATGGTATCCATGAGATGCGTATGTACATAAAGAAAATTGCACATGAACAAGGAAAGGCAGTTCTTGTATCGAGTCATTTATTATCTGAAGTTGAATTAATGTGTGATCGCGTCATTATCATTCAACATGGAGAATATGTAACGACGCAAAGTATTCAACGAGATGGAAGTTTGGAAATGGAGACGATTCATATACGTGTTGATGATGTGAAGCGGGCAGCGGATCTTTTAACGTATGATGCCGTAATTCAAGATAATGAATTAATTCTTACTGTGGAAAATGAAGAAATTCCAAATGTGATTCGTACATTAACAGAAAAAAGTATTCGTATTTATCGTGTTTATGAAGAAAGAAAAACATTAGAAGAGAAGTTTTTAGAATTAACAGGAGGCAAGGATATTGTTTAATTTAGTTTATAACGAACTGTATAAAATCTTTAAGCGAAAGCGAACAATGATACCGTTTGTTGTTATTGCAATTTTAGTTATTGGTTTAGGATGGGTTTCTGTTAAATACTTTCCGTCTTTATCAGGAGATTGGAAAACAGAGTATACGGAGCGAACGGCAGAAATTGAAAAGAAACTTGGAAGTACGAAACAGGATATTATAAATCAAAAATCAGGAGATGAGCTCGTTAAAGAGTATCAGCTTAAAATGAAGCACTTAGATACGAATACACCACCTGCAGATGCTTCACCTCTAACTTTTATGAGAGATACCGGATTAATTATTTTTCCGATTTTATTACCATTTATTCTTGTATATGCTAGTACAATTTTTGCAAATGAGTACAACTGGGGAACTTATAAATTCTTAATGATTCGCCCGGCGAATCGATTTAAAATTTTAACAGCGAAATATGTTGCGATTGTTATTTTTTCTGGATTACTATTTATATTTAATATGCTTTTCTCACTGTTATGTGGGTTTGTTATTTATAAGTTTCAACAGCCAGCATGGACGGAATTTATTGTACAAAATGGTAGTATTATTGAGCGGAATATCTTTGGTGATGTGAGCCAGTATTATCTATTAGAATGGCTACCAACTCTTGTGTATGCAGCGCTTGCTTTTATGATTTCTGTTCTAACAAGATCAAGTGGGGGTGCAATAGGTATTTCTTTATTTGTGGCATTATCTGGTGGAATCATTTTAATGCCAGCATCTAGATATGAATGGATGAAATTTTTGTTACCGGCAAATACAGATTTATATGGAATATTACAACATGGAAGCTTAGTTTCAGGGATAACATTCCCATTTGCCTCTTGTATTCTGATGATTTATTTACTTGTTTTCCTAGGTATTTCCTATACTGTATTTTCAAAGCGCGATTTAACATAATAATAGATGGAAAAGCCGTTAAGAAGAATGATCTTAACGGCTTTTTTATCGTAATTTGTTAATAGCTTCTTGAGCTAATAAAGCAAAATATTGTGCGCTTATAGGTAATGCTCCTTCATCTAATGTAAAAGCAGGGTGATGCCATTCTTGTGTCCCAGCTGTTCCCATAAAGACGAATGAACCAGGTATGTTTTGTTGATAAAATGAAAAATCTTCTCCTGCCATAGAAGGTTTTGGTGAAATAATTTGGAGGCCCATTACTTGAGCAATATGGGTAGATAATTCTGTAAGTTTTATATCGTTATGAACGGCAGGAGGACCTGGATACCAATGCAATTTCGTTTCAACACCTAGTGCATCAGAAACCCCTTTAATAATACGTTCCATCAGTTCTGGTATTCTTTGGCGTGTTTCAGGTTGGAATGTACGAACGGTTCCTTCTAAAGTTGCTTTTTCAGGGATAACGTTCCATGTATTTCCTGAATGAATGTTTGTTACACTCACGACAGCGTTATGAAAAGAGCTTACATTTCGGCTTACAATTGTTTGTAGTGCCATAACAATTTGAGAAGAGGCAACAATTGGATCAACACCAGCATCAGGTACAGCTGCATGTGTTCCAACTCCATGTATTTCAATCTCAAAACGATCAACGCCGGCCATAAGTGGTCCATCTTTTATACCAATTGTACCAACTGGTAAATCGGGCTTATTGTGCATACCAAAAATGGCTTGTACGTTTTCTAAATGACCAGCTTCTATTACTTTGCATGCTCCGTCTCCGCTTTCTTCAGCAGCTTGGAATATGAATCTAACAGTTCCGTTAAGTGAAGATTCATTTTCTTTTAATAAGTAGGCAGCGCCGAGAATAGATGCTGTGTGAAAATCATGTCCACATGCATGCATTTTACCAGGATTTTTAGAAGCATAAGATAAATTAGTTTCTTCATGTATAGGAAGAGCATCAATATCAGCACGGAGCACAATAATTGGTCCATTCTTATCACCGGAAACTTCTGCGATTACGCCAGTTTTTAAATTAGAACTAATAATTGTGATGTTAGCTTCGTTTAACCAGTTCTGTATCGCTTTTGTTGTTTCTGTTTCTTCATAAGATAGTTCTGGATATTGATGTAAATGACGGCGGATGGAGATTAGCTTCTCTGTTAATTGATTTGTGATGGGTTTCATCTATTTTGCCTTCTTTCTCAGGATAAACTTCAATTTATATTTTAAGTATATAAAAATAAAAAATCTATTCATTAGTAATTATATAGGAGTTTAGTGTTTTTAATGAATCTGTAAGAGAAAAATATCCCTTAAATTAATTTTGAAATTTTTCACATGTTATTATTTACAAGGAATTCATAAATACAAGATATACTAAAAAAGAGGTTTCTCAAATGAGAAGCCTCTTTTCGCTTATGCAGCAACTTTCTTATGTGTATGATGTTTTCGATATCGTCCGCGCATTGCATATGCAATTTGTGGAATTGCAATACCAACCAAGATAAGTGATACACCAAGCCATTGAGAAGAGAGTACCGCTTCTTTTAAAACGAATACAGACATAATTGTTGTAACAGGTAATTCGGCTGCACCAAGAATAGTGGCTAAGCCGGAACCGATTTTTGGAATTCCGATTGTAAAGGCGATTGATGGAATAACAATACTGAATGTTCCTAATCCTAAACCGTATTTCCAAAGTCCTTGTGAAATAGCCCCATTAAAAATAAATGTTGGTGGGAATACTACCATTACTAAAGTTAAAGCACCAGCCATTAAGAGGACGCCTCTTGGTAATGAGGGCACTTCGACAGCGACCTTACCACTTACAAAAATGTAGGTTGCAAATGTAACAGCAGATAGTAAACCTAATATGATTCCAGTTGTATCGAAGTCACCTGCTGATTTTTCTAATAATCCGCTCGATAAGAATGTACCCGCAAGTAAAAAGAGAACAGAAATGACTTTTTCTCTTGACGGTAATGTTTTTGTTGCTACAGCTTCAATGATAATGCCAACCCACACGAATTGGAATAATAGTATAATGGCAATAGATGCCGGTACAGTTTTCAGTGAAGCATAATAAAAGATACCGGTAAAACTAGCTGATGTTCCAGCGACAAATAAAATAAGCATTTGTTTAAGTGGAACGCGGTGTCTAGAAAAAAGAAGAGTAATTCCAAGTAAAATAAACCAACCGAACAAATATTGACTACCAATTACTTCTCCAAGTGAAAAACCTTCTGCGTATGCAAGTTTAACAAAGATAGCTAAAATTCCATAGCTACATGCTCCTAATAAAACTAAAAGAGAATAACGAAGCATGAAAATTCCTCCCATCCTATATATTAAGTTGTTCCAAAACGGACATATATAACTAGATGGAAGTATACAAAATTAAAAATGAAGGGTCAAATGAAAGAAAAGTGTGACATTTTATAGCGTAATAATAAAAGTATGATATTTATGCATAATCTTGAAATTTATAATTATAGAAGTATTGTAAGATAGGGAACGAGTTGTATAAAGTTATCATTTGAAAAAAATATTTTTCACAGGAAATACCTAGCGTATAGGGGGAAAGTATACAAATGATTTGTTGTTTAGAAAAAGCTTTGAAATGTTAATGAATGACAGAATATATTTATAATAGAAGGAAAATGAAACCGCTTCAGAAAGAATATATAAATCCATTTTGATTTTTCGACATATAAGCCATGGTTATGGATAACAAAAGGTGACTGCTACTTGTTTTCTCTTTTTGTTTTCACTTGGCATGGGGCAGGAAAAGGATCGGACCGCTTCTATGCATGGCGGGATGCTCTCTCCCACCTGAAAAGAAGGATTTTATTTCGGCTTTTTAATTTGTATTTATATAGCAGTGTGCAGCTATTTTTTCTTATTAAAATGTTGTAAATAGTGAATTCATGAATTGTACATAGTATTTTCTTTCATTTTTGCTACAATATTGTAGAAGAGAGGAGTGAAACGATGCAAGATATTAATATTTTTTTAGCGTTTGGTGCGGGATTCTTATCATTTATTTCCCCTTGTTGCTTACCGCTTTATCCAGCATTTTTATCTTACATAACGGGAATGTCAGTTTCTGAATTAAAAGAAGAAAATGCGATGCTTCGTAAAAGAAGTATGATACATACGGCGTTTTTCTTACTTGGATTTTCAATTGTCTTTATCGCAATTGGTTTTGGTACGAGTTTTATCGGATCATTTTTCCAAGATTATAAAGATTTAATCAGACAGTTAGGGGCACTATTCATCATTGTATTTGGACTTGTAATTGTGGGGGTATTTAAACCAAAGTTTTTAATGCAAGATCGAAAATTTACATTTAAAAGTCGTCCTAGTGGTTATATTGGATCTATTTTAATTGGCTTGGCATTTGCTGCTGGCTGGACACCTTGTACAGGACCCATTTTAGTAGCTGTAATTGGACTGGCTACTACGAATCCAGAATCAGCAATGCTATATATGATTGCTTACATACTTGGGTTTGCAATACCATTTTTTATACTTTCATTTTTTATTACGAAAATGTCTTGGATTAAACGACATAGTGGGACGTTTGTGAAAGTAGGCGGATATATCATGATTGTTATGGGTATATTCTTATACTTTAATTGGATGACAAAAATTATAGCGTATTTCTCAAGTTTATTTGGTGGTTTCACCGGTTTTTAGTATTATCCTGTGAAAATGTTGGAAATACTAACAGAAAAGCATATAATGAAACTAGATTTTCATATTGCCACAAAAAAGGATGAGAAAGTATGAACATAGTTCTTTTGTCGAGTATTGTTGCCGTTTGTATGGCTGTTGGTGCGATGTTCATTCGTTTAAAAGCAGCGAAGAAACCTGCAACATTGAAAAAAATCATTCTCCCACCATTTTTTATGAGTACGGGAGCATTGATGTACATTTTTCCGGAATTTCGCCTAACGCCAGCAGAAATGTTAGAAGCAATCGGTGTAGGTTTGTTTTTCTCAATTTTTCTTATTAAAACATCTAAATTTGAAGTGCGTGGACAAGAAATTTATTTAAAACGCTCCAAAGCTTTCGTATTTATTTTAATTGGTTTGCTCGTGGTACGTATTGTCTTTAAAACATATTTAAGTCAATCGCTTGATTTAGGGCAACTAAGTGGTATGTTCTTCTTACTTGCTTTTGCAATGATTGTATCTTGGAGAATCGCAATGTATCGCTCATTCACGAAATTGCAAAAGGAAATGGAAAAAGAAGATGGATTTTATAATGAGAAAGATATGAAATTAACGTAAAAAACCTCAAGATTCCTTGAGGTTTTTTATTATGTTAACCGAGAAGATCCCCTCCTCTAAACGAAGTGAAGGTAGGGGTAGGTCAATTAGCCAGCAGTGATTGATAACGGGAATAGTCAATTTGCTTTTCTTGTAATTTTTTAATTAAAAACTTATGATCTCGTTTTGGAGTTGCTACAATATATCCTTTAATAATTAAATCTTCAGTTATTTTTGTGGCTTTTTCTTTTAACGCTAGCTCTCCGATTTTACCAGCAATTTTAGATCTTGCGACATCGCGGAAAAGTTCAGGGACCGGACTTACAAGTTCTTCTAATAATTGTTTTTGCTCATCATCCCATAAATGCCGTGTGTGATCGATATAGTGTTGTTCCCAATCTAAAATAGACATGCCGTCTTCTTTCGGTAGACGTTTCAAGAATTTTCGGAACATGAAATATCCACCAATAGACATAAAGCCTAGTAAAATAACAGTCCAAGTAACAATAAACCAACTAAACCATCCTTCGAGCAAGTGTATACCCCCTTTACGATAGCAGTTTTCCTTTACTAGTATTATAATCGGTGAAATTGATAGAAAGCAAGAACGCTTGGCCATTTTGACCAAGCGTTCTGAATTAAACGAAGTATAGTTGTTCAACACGTAATAGGTCATTATCATCTTCTAAATATTCAATAATAAGTGTGCCGACTTTACGATCTTTATCTTCAGTTGTGAAAATAGAGTAAGAAGTAAAACGTTTTGTTGATAGGCCGCTAATATGTGTAGGAAGAGAAATGTAGTCGTTATCGCGGAAAAACTCCATGAGTTCAACATCTTCAAATTGTTTTCGATCTACTGCTTGATTTGTGTAGCGACGTTGTAGTTGTTTTAAAGATTCGTTCCAAGAAATTACTTTTGTATCGTATACCATTTGTTCTATCTCCTTACTATA
Organism: Bacillus sp. 105MF; assembly: GCF_000374885.1. Taxonomy (NCBI): domain Bacteria; kingdom Bacillati; phylum Bacillota; class Bacilli; order Caryophanales; family Bacillaceae; genus Bacillus; species Bacillus sp. 105MF. The sequence continues at coordinate 148,903 of NZ_KB895570.1, forward strand.
TGTAATTATTCAGAACGTATGTTCCAATCTAGTATACCCTGTTTCTAATAAAAGGGAAAGCAAAAAATAATGTAAGCTTGGATTTCCAAGCTTACATAAAAGGCGTCCATAATCATCTCTGTTTTTTATTATAAGCTAGATAGAAATAGGAAACAAGGTAGGGAGTATTTTGTTGATAGTTTATAAAATTCCGTTTATTGTAAAAAAGAAGTTTATTTTAGATTGAAGCGAAAATAAAAGAAATTCAGAATGCGCGAGGGCGTATTGTGATATTTGATCGTGGTTCAGAAGATATTGAATTTTATACAATATATTTTCCGAAATTGATAGGGATGGATTGGGATATCGAAAACGAACTAAAAGATGAATTGTATAAATTAAGAAGATGCCGTTCAGATGCGATTTTTTATTTGGATGTTTCTAAAAAGATATTGCAAGAGAGAAAGAAGAATGATAATACGAGAAGACGCAGTACGTTTGAAAAACAGCTAGAATTAGCAGAAATAGAAAAACAATGGTATAAACAATTCCCGGTTATATATGTGAATACTGATGAAGCGACAGTAGAGGAAACAGAGAGATATTTTATGAAATGGGTGAAGGAGAAAAGCATATGAAGAAATTGCTCTTAAACAAGGGCTTTAATATAGAGTGAAAGGTCATATTAATTCAACGCTTCTAATGGTATTCTAGTAAATTCATGTGAGGAGATGGAGGCCATTATGATACTAAAAAAGTCAATCTCCTATTGGAGATCGACTTTAAAGCTTTTCTTTAAGAAAAGCACCTGTTTAGCTTAATAACTAAGACTTTATTGCATCTATAATTAACGATGGAAAAACAAGTTTATCCCCTTGATTTCGTGGATCATATTTTTTTGAACGAAAAATAACCCCATCGGCTCCATCCCACTCATTGTAATGAAAATTCCCCTCTTCATCACAATATTCAAGTAATTTCACTTCGAATCCAACAGTTTCAAACATTTTCCTTAAAGTTTCATAATTATGAACTATTTTATGACTAGCTGCGGGATGGTCTTTAGGTCCAGGTCCCCCAACTTGTACACCCTCTTGGTATTCTTCATCTGGGAAAAATGCATCAGGAACGGCGCATCGAATATAACCACCATGATTTAAAAATTCATAACATACTTTCGCCGCTTCTATGCCTTCTTCATATGATAAATGTTCCCATACATGCTCCGCTAAAATTACCGCTAAAGAATTAGGATCAAACCTTTTTATCCAATCTTCCCTTTTTAATAAATTCAATTCTTCCTCATTCGTATGTAACCAGCCAGGATTATTATTATATTCCCCTGCACCAATTACCAGCTTAATTTTCTTTTGTTTTATAGCCAACAGTTTCACCTCTTGTATTTTTGTCTATTGTTATATTTATAATATGTAATTTTCTTCTTAGGGTATCGCCATATCAACATCAACCTAAGATAAATTTGAAGAATTTGTTACAAAGTAGATTCAAGCTTATTTTGTACACCGATAAATAGCAAGTGTTTTTGGATCACGCCATACTCCGCCATGAAGAGATAATTCATTTTCTATTTCAATGGTCAGCCATTCTTTCATTTCTGAATGAAGATGAATGTCATCAGGTATGTTTAAAGATGGAAACATACTAGAGATATAGTTAACGATAGGTGTAGCATGATGAAATAGAAGTGCATTATGAATAACTGTTTCTTCCACAGTTTGAAAAACAGATTGTAATAATTGTTTTCCGTTTTCTAAACAAAATGGAGAAGCTGATGGTGATTTTTCGGGTAAATCGAATGCGACTAACATTTTGTTACACATCTCATCCATACGGGGTAATGAGATTTTGGAATTTGTCGTGGCTAGGAATCTGCCTTCAGGAAAAATTACTTTATGGAATCTTTGAATTGTTTTTTCAACATCCGTCATGTGATACAGCATATGTCTTGCGATGATCCAATCATAAGAATCAGCTGGGAAAGGAAGTTTGGTAGCGTCTCCAAGTTTCCATTCAATATTTACATGTTGCTGTGCTGCATTCATAGCAGCTTCTCGCAGCATAGTTGTAGATTGATCCAGACCAGTGAGATGTCCCTTATGACCGTTTTTTTGTAGCAGTGCAAGGAATTTCCCGTTAGCGCATCCAACCTCTAATATCTTTTCTGTTCCTTGTAATTGTAAATGCTCAATTACAACTGCATCTAAGTCTACTCGTTTTTCTTCATATTTTTTATGGGTATCAATCCGTGTTTGAAGATGATTACTTACAGCGTATTGTCTTTTTACGTCATTCATTTTTTCTGATTCCACCTTTATGCAAAATTGCTGAATAGCATGTGTTAAAACATCTGTTTTATTTAGGCCTTCATAATGAAGTGTTGCTTCAAATCTTTCTAGTAATCTTTCGTCAATTCGAAAGTGAATATCTTTTCTCTTAACCAATTTTGGGTCCCCCTTACAGCTGTTAGTGAGACTATAGCACGCTTTGGGATTTTCTGTAAATGAAGTGTGTACACAATGGTAACAGAGTATTGAAAAAAATTATTCAAATAATCGTTTAAACTATTGACGATTAAACCGTTTTCATATATTCTTAAATTAGGTAATATTCAAACAATTCACAAGAAATGAGAGAGTCACATGCTTCTTCAAGGAACACATCGAATTGGTCGTATGGCCATGTTGTTGGCGCTTGCGGACGAGAATGAAAGCCCTGTATTATCCATTCCAAAAGGTTGGAAATATTGTACTGGGAAAGTTGGTTCTATGAATTCGCAAAAGGTTGTCGCAGCAATGGAAACAGCGGCTAAAAGCAACCAAGTTATTGAAACAGACGTTTACAGAGAAACGCATGCACTTTATCATGCAATCATGGAAGCATTGTACGGAGTGACGAGAGGTCAAATTCAGTTAGCAGACGTTCTTCGTACGGTAGGTCTTCGGTTTGCAATTGTGCGCGGTACACCATACGACGGGAAAAAAGAAGGCGAATGGCTTGCTGTTGCACTTTATGGAACGATAGGTGCGCCTGTAAAAGGATCTGAGCATGAGGCGATTGGTTTAGGAATTAATCACATATGATTTGCCCATAGTCTATTAGTTAGAAGGGGGCCTTGCTTTTTGGGACAGAAGTCTGTCTTAAAAAGGTAAGGTCCCCTTTTGCTCTTTTAAGGAGGAAAAAGGATGATTACGTTAACAGGACATTCATTGACAGTAGAAGAAATGAAACGTTTGTTGTTTGAAGGGGAAGGGGTAACAGCTTGCCCAAACAGCATGAAAAAAGTGGCTGAGTGCCGTGAAGTTGTAGAAAAAATCGTAGAGGATGGAAAAGTTGTTTACGGTATTACAACTGGGTTTGGAAAGTTTAGTGATGTACTCATTCAGAAAGATGATGTAAAGGCACTTCAACATAACTTAATTCAATCACATGCATGCGGAATTGGCGATCCATTCCCTGAAGAAGTATCGCGAGGAATGTTGATTTTACGCGCTAATACGATGTTAAAAGGTGTATCTGGTGTTCGTCCACTTGTTGTAAATAGGCTGTTAGAGTTTGTAAATCGTAAAATTCATCCAGTTGTCCCGCAGCAAGGTTCATTAGGCGCGAGCGGTGATTTAGCTCCATTATCCCATCTTGCTCTTGTTCTATTGGGAGAAGGTGAAGTGTTCTATAAGGGGAAACGCGTTCATGCGATGGTAGCTCTGACAGAAGAAGGACTAGAGCCAATCGAATTAGAAGCGAAAGAAGGGCTTGCGTTAATCAATGGTACGCAAGCGATGACAGCGCAAGGAATCCTTTCTTATATCGAAGCTGAAGCGATTGCTTATCAATCAGAATTAATTGCTTCAATGACAATTGAAGGATTGCGCGGCATTATCGATGCATTTGATGAAAATGTGCATAAAGCACGTGGATATAAAGAACAAGTGGAAGTTGCAAAGCGTATTCGCGATGTACTTCAAGATAGTAAACTTGTAACAAGGCAAGGGGAGCTTCGTGTACAAGATGCATACTCACTTCGCTGTATCCCGCAGGTACACGGTGCTTCTTGGCAAGTTTTAAATTATGTTAAAGAAAAATTAGAAATTGAAATGAACGCAGCAACAGATAATCCACTTATTTTTGATGGAGGAGAAAAAGTAATTTCTGGTGGGAACTTCCACGGACAACCAATTGCGTTTGCAATGGACTTTTTGAAGGTCGGGATGGCAGAACTTGCGAATATTTCTGAACGCCGTATTGAACGTCTTGTGAACCCGCAATTAAATGATTTACCACCATTTTTAAGTCCGGAGCCAGGACTCCAGTCTGGTGCAATGATTATGCAATATGCGGCAGCTTCACTTGTTTCAGAAAATAAAACGCTAGCTCATCCAGCAAGTGTTGATTCGATTCCATCATCAGCTAACCAAGAAGATCATGTAAGTATGGGAACAATTGCTTCACGTCATGCACATCAAATCATTCAAAATGTAAGACGCGTTCTTGCAATTGAAATGATTTGTGCAATGCAAGCGGCGGAATATCGTGGTATTGAAGAGATGAGTACAGTAACGAAAGCGTTTTATCACCAAGGACGTCAGCAAGTACCGTCAATTACAAATGACCGTATTTTCTCAACAGATATTGAAAATATTGCACATTGGTTAAAAACAAGTCGCTTTACGAAGGAACGAATGGATGTAAATGCAGCATTATAAAAAGGGAAAAGGGAGAGATTAAAATGGAAAACGTAAAACAAACAATTCGCGCGCCAAGAGGAACAGAATTACAAACTAAGGGCTGGATTCAAGAAGCAGCCCTCCGTATGTTAATGAATAATTTAGATCCTGAAGTAGCTGAAAAGCCAGAAGAATTAGTTGTATATGGCGGCATTGGTCGTGCAGCTCGTAACTGGGATAGCTATCATGCAATTGTTGATTCGTTAAAAACATTAGAGAGTGATGAAACATTACTTGTTCAATCTGGTAAACCAGTTGCAATTTTTAAATCACATGAAGATGCACCACGCGTTCTTCTAGCAAATTCAAACTTAGTACCAAAGTGGGCAAATTGGGATCACTTCCGTGAACTTGAGAAAAAGGGTCTTATGATGTATGGACAAATGACAGCTGGTAGCTGGATTTATATTGGCACACAAGGAATTTTACAAGGAACATATGAAACGTTTGGAGAGGCAGCACGCCAACATTTTGGTGGCTCATTAAAAGGTACATTAACACTTACAGCTGGTTTAGGTGGTATGGGTGGTGCACAACCTCTTGCTGTTACGATGAACGGTGGGGTAGTCATTGCTATTGATGTAGATAAGCGCAGCATCGATCGCCGTATTGAAAAAAGGTATTGTGATATGTACACAGAATCTTTAGAAGAGGCACTAGCTGTTGCGAAAGAATATAAAGAGAAGAAAGAACCAATTTCAATTGGACTATTAGGAAATGCCGCAGAAATTTTACCAGAGCTTGTGAAACGTGATATTACACCAGACTTAGTGACAGATCAAACGTCTGCACATGATCCATTAAATGGTTATGTTCCAGTAAGCTATTCATTAGAAGAAGCGGCAAAACTTCGTGAAGAAGACCCAGAACGCTACGTACAATTATCAAAAGAAAGCATGAAAAAACATGTAGAAGCAATGCTTGCAATGCAACAAAAAGGTGCAATTACATTTGATTATGGTAATAACATTCGCCAAGTTGCTTTCGATGAAGGGTTAAAAAATGCATTTGATTTCCCAGGATTCGTTCCAGCGTTTATTCGTCCATTATTCTGTGAAGGAAAAGGACCATTCCGCTGGGTGGCACTTTCTGGCGATCCAGAAGATATTTATAAAACAGATGAAGTAATTTTACGTGAATTTGCTGATAATGAGCATTTATGTAACTGGATTCGTATGGCACGTCAGCAAGTTGAGTTCCAAGGTCTTCCATCACGTATTTGTTGGCTTGGTTACGGAGAGCGTGCAAAATTCGGGCGTATTATCAATGAAATGGTTGCAAACGGTGAATTATCAGCACCAATCGTTATCGGTCGTGACCATTTAGATTGTGGATCTGTAGCTTCACCGAACCGTGAAACAGAAGCAATGAAAGATGGCAGTGATGCAGTAGCGGATTGGCCAATTTTAAATGCATTAATCAATAGTGTTAATGGTGCAAGCTGGGTATCTGTTCACCACGGTGGTGGCGTTGGTATGGGGTATTCACTTCACGCTGGAATGGTTATTGTTGCAGACGGAACAGAAGAAGCGGGAAAACGCATTGAACGCGTATTAACTTCTGATCCTGGAATGGGAGTTGTTCGCCACGTTGACGCAGGGTATGACTTAGCTGTTGAAACAGCAAAAGAAAAAGGCGTTAACATTCCAATGATGAAATAAGGAGGAAGAAACATGCTGGACATTTTACTAACGAATATCGGTCAATTGCTAACAATGGATCAAGAAGATGGCTTGTTAAGACAGGAAGCGATGAACACGCTTCCTGTTATCGAAAAAGGTGCAGTGGGTATTGAAAATGGTATTGTTACTTTCATTGGCACAGCGGAAGAAGCAAAAGGGTTGCAAGCAAAAGAAACCATCGATTGCGAAGGGAAAATGGTTTCTCCAGGGCTTGTTGATCCGCATACGCACCTTGTATTTGGTGGATCTCGTGAAAATGAAATTGCTCTTAAATTACAGGGAGTGCCGTATTTAGAAATTTTAGAGCAAGGCGGCGGTATTCTTTCAACTGTGAATGCAACAAAACAAGCGTCGAAAGAAGAGCTCGTACAAAAGGCGAAGTTTCATTTAGATCGCATGTTGTCATTTGGTGTTACGACAGTGGAAGCAAAGAGTGGCTATGGATTGGACGATGAAACAGAGTGGAAACAATTAGAAGCGACGGCACAATTGCAAAAAGAGCATCCAATTGATTTAGTTTCAACATTCTTAGGAGCACATGCAGTTCCAAAAGAGTATAAAGGAAAATCAAAAGAGTTTTTACAATGGATGTTAGAGTTATTACCAGAGATGAAAGAAAAACAATTAGCTGAGTTTGTTGATATTTTCTGTGAAACAGGGGTATTCTCTGTAGAAGAATCGAAAGACTTTTTATTAAAAGCAAAAGAACTTGGATTTGATGTGAAGATTCATGCAGATGAAATTGATCCACTTGGCGGTGCAGAAGCTGCAGCAGAAATTGGTGCGGCATCAGCGGACCATTTAGTTGGAGCATCAGATAAAGGGATTGAAATGCTAGCGAATTCCAATACAGTTGCAACGTTACTCCCAGGAACGACTTTCTACTTAAATAAAGAAAGCTTTGCACGTGGGCGTAAAATGATTGATGAAGGTGTAGCGGTTGCGTTAGCGACAGATTTTAATCCAGGTAGTTGCCCAACTGAAAATATTCAACTTATTATGAGCATTGCGATGTTGAAATTGAAAATGACACCAGAAGAAGTCTGGAATGCTGTAACAGTTAACTCAGCGTATGCGATCAATCGCGGCGATGTTGCTGGGAAAATTCGTGTTGGACGTAAGGCTGACCTAGTTTTATGGGATGCATATAATTATGCGTATGTACCATATCATTATGGTGTGAGTCATGTAAATACAGTATGGAAGAATGGTAATCTTGCATATACAAGAGGTGACAAAACGTGGAGCAAGGCCACTATTTAAAGAAAAATGCAAAGTTTATTGATCGTGAAGTAACGAAATGGAGTGATATGATTAAAGGCTGGGAAGAGGGAGAAGAAATCTTTGGTGCAGCATTAATTGGCGCACCGCTTTCTAAGCCGTCTATTAGTCATTCTGGTGCATGTTTTGCACCGAAAATCATTCGCGCAATGCTAGATGCATATAGCACATATGCGATTACAGAAGAGCACGATATGAAAGAAAGTGTCTTGTATGATTGTGGTGATATTACCATGCATGTTACAGACATAAAAGAAAGTCATGCTCGTATTGCTAAAACGCTCGGCAGTTTGACGAAATTGAATCCACAAATGGTACCAATTATTCTTGGAGGAGATCATTCCATTAGTTTTCCTAGTATAAGTGGTTTTGCAAGTAGTAAAGGGAAAGTTGGCATTATTCAATTCGATGCGCATCATGATTTGCGTAATTTAGAAGACGGAGGACCGTCTAATGGAACACCATTTCGTAGCTTACTAGAGAATGATGTGATTGCAGGAAAACAGCTTGTTCAAATTGGTATTCGTAATTTTTCCAATGCTCGTACGTATCATGAGTATGCAAAAGAACATGGTGTCACAGTATATACAATGAAACATGTTCGCGAGGTAGCGATTAAAGATATCATTACAGAAAGCATTGAGATTTTACGTAGACAAGGAGTTACAGCTATTTATGTTTCTGTCGATATGGACGTATTAGATCAAGCATTTGCCCCAGGTTGTCCAGCAATTGGCCCAGGTGGTATGGATAGTACGACTTTACTCGATGCGATTACGACACTTGGTCAAGAACCACTTGTTCAGGGTATGGACATTGTAGAAATTGACCCAACACTTGATTTTCGGGATATGACGAGTCGTGTAGCTGCACAAGTTATTATGAGTTTCCTATTAGCAAGGGAAACGGTTAGTAAGCAGGTTAGTATATAGGAAAAAAAGTCTTTCCTAATCTGTAATATTAAAGATAAGTGATAGCATATGAAGGTTTTTAAAGCTAATATCTTGTCTATCCTGTTGAACATTATATTAAAATGGTACATCACTCTTATATGTAGTGGTGTACTTTTTATTTTATAAGATTTCTAAATGACCTCATTTCCTATAATAGTAACACAAACTAGTTAAGTATTTATAAGAACTCTTGCAAGGGTGGGAATAAAAGCATGTCAAAAAATAGGAGTACCACACAAGAAAAGATACAAGAGTAAACTGGTTTTGTATAAGGAAAAACGAATCTACGTTTTAACCGAGATTTCAGAATGCAAGTAGACAAAGAACAATAATCACCATATACATCCCCTGATTAATATAATGCATTATTTAGGTGGTGAATTAGAGTTTTGAACCCGAAATGCATAGAGGTTTCTGATGAAGGAATTGTAGAATAAAAAGGATAGTGTTTTTCGCAAATTGAACTTTGTTTTGCTAGTAATGGGAAGTTGTTTTTATTGAATTATTATTATTATTTCTCAATCTTATTTTTCAAGAGGAAATAAGTTGACGCGAAAAATAATTTTGTGATAATATAAAAATTTTGCTAAAAAAATAAATGTATGTTAAGCTTGAGAAGGTTACCATATATGGAGGTGGATTATTTGTTTCAAATTGGCGATAACATTGTTTATCCAATGCAAGGAGCAGGTATAATTAAAGCCATAGAAGAAAAGGAAATCTCAGGAGAAAAACAACAGTATTATGTCATAAAAATGTCGGCCAGTAATATGGAAGTAATGATTCCTACGGGAAAAATATTGAGTTCAAATATACGACCAGTTACGGATATAACGGCATTAACACACATCATAGATATTTTTCAGCATGGAGAATCAGATAGATTACTTACGTGGAAACAAAGGTATAAAGTGAACACAGATAAAATAAAAACGGGTAAAATACAAGAAGGTGCTGAAGTTGTACGTGATTTAATGCGTATGCAGAAAGAAAAAGCACTTAATGCAAGCGAAAAGAAAATGTTAGATAACGCACATGAATTTTTGATTAGTGAACTGGGATTGATTAAAGGTATCACAGAAAATCAAATGAAAAGCTTTTGTTAAGGTTCATTATAGATAATGTATTACATCCCAAAAAAAGATTTTGAATTTTTTGGGAATATAATTATAAAGAATCAATCATTTCAAAGACATTCAACTCTTTCAAACCACTTTTAGAGCATTAACCTCTTTTGTTATTTCTACAATCTAATCCATTTTTATTTTTTAATTTCTTTTACGAATGTTCGAAATTTTATTAAATAACTCGATAAAATAGTTGCTTGATTTTTGTAATCCTGATTCACACTGGCACGGACAAGGAGCCGTAAGGATGAAAGAGAGGTAGGGCTTTCATTGTTTTAGGTATATATAAGTTATTATTTCTAGAAGAATAATTAATCAATCTCACTTCTATCGTTAAGAATTTTTCACATCTGAGGAGATAGTAATTATTTAATCTTCTTTGCGTAAAAAAGATAAATAAATTGCTAGCGTCATATGGTCAACTATAAAAATGGTTTCCTAATTAGGAAACCATTTTTAATTTTATCTACATAACAATAATCAATTGAGAAGTAAAAAAGGAGTACAGCTATGGAGAAATAGGTATTATCGATGTTTAATATACGGATATTCTACAATAGGGGCGTGTAAATTGACGTTGTTATATAGGAGGAACTATGATGCGTGTATAGTTAGTTTTTTAATGATTTATTGAAATAATATTGAATTAAGGGGGAAACAGGATGGCAAGTTCAAATAGTAAAACAGCAAGTATATATGAAGGCACGAATATAAACAATTGGGGATCTTTTCAAAATATTGAAGAGACAAAGCTGTTTGATCCAATTCAAATGAGTGCTTGGTCTCTTCGGAATCGCGTGGCAATGGCACCGATGACTCGTTGTTTTGCTAATGATGAAACAGGAGTAGTTGGAGCTGACGTAGTCCAGTATTACCGTAAACGTGCGGCAGATGGTGTTGGTCTAATTATTACAGAAGGAATTATAATTAGCCCAAGAGCGAAGGGGAATCCAGGTGTCCCAGGTATTTATACAGGGGAGCAAATTGATTCTTGGAAGTTAGTAACAGATGCAGTACATAAAGAAGGTGGAACAATTATTGCGCAAATATGGCATGTAGGACGTATGAGCCATCATGAACTAACAGGTGGATTCTTACCACAAGCACCTTCTGCGATTGCTGCTCAAGGAAATGTCCCACGTTTTCGGAAGCCTTTTGATAAGCCAGAAGCGATGACGATAGAAGAAATTCAAGAGACTATCGAACAGTATGCGCAAGCTGCTAGGAATGCGATAGAAGCAGGCTTCGATGGGGTAGAAATTCATGGGGCACATGGGTATTTAATTGATCAATTTGCTTATGAATTTGCGAATCATCGAAAGGATCAATATGGCGGAGACTTAAAACAAAGGTTAACGTTTATGAAAGAAGTATTACAAGCTGTTATAAGCGCAGTTGGTGCAGATAAAACACTTATTCGTTTTTCTGCATTTAAAGGTGATAATCCTAGCTATATGTGGGAAGATCCTGAAGAGGCAATTCAAACTTTCGTAGAGATGTTCCATGAAGTAGGACTAAAGATGATCCACCCTTCCACAATGAATTATACGCAAGTTATAGCTGACGGAAAAAACTTACATCAATTAGTTCGTAAATATTGGAATGGTATAATTGTAGGAGTGGGGAATTTAAATCCAAAAGAGGCAGAAGAAGCACTACAAGAAGGAACAATTGATGTAGCAGCATTTGGTAGACCATTGATTTCTAATCCGGATTTTGTTCACCGTGTTAAACGCGGGGAAAGTTTAGAGGAATACGATGCAAAACAGCATCTTGCTACATTGATATGAATAATAATAAAAGAAGAGCACATAAGGTGTTCTTCTTTTATTATGTAAGCAAAAAATATAAGAGAATGGCATGATAGGGGGGAAGCGAAAATGAATGAAACGCTACTCGTTATTATTAGTATATTACTATTGTTAATCTTGCTGTTCATTATCTTTTTTATGGCTACATTTTTTATTAAGAAACGAACACATCATTCTATATTGAAACTCCATCCGTATCTAGGAAGGATGCGTTTTTTACTGGAGAAGATAGGGCCTGAATTTCGGCAATATTGGTTTGATAATGATACAGATGGAAAACCTTTTTCACGTTATGATTTTCAAAGTGTAATGTTTTTAGCAAAATATCGATCTGAAGTTCTAGGTTTTGGCTCGAAACGGGATTTTGATGCATCTGGATATTATATTGCAAACACTCTATTTCCAGTTCTTACAGAAGAACTCAATGTGGACATTTCTGAAGAGCGTGCTGCAAAAAAATATGTAATTCATAAAGAAGGTGTGTTTTCTAGAAAAGAAAAATTAACTGCAGATGAAACAAATCTTTGGCTATATGAGGAAGATGATGCAATTGTAGTTGGAGAGAATCGTAAATTTCCATGGAAAATATATGGAATGTTTGGGGCATCTGCTACTTCTTATGGTGCAATTGGTGAAAATTATATTTTATCTACAGGATATGGATCAAAAATGGCAGGGGGGTCATGGATTAATACAGGTGAGGGTGGTGTAATTCCAGAGCATATACAAACAGGTGCAAATATTATTGCTCAAATCGGTCCAGGTTTATTTGGATATCGTGATGAAGAGGGGAATTTTTCAATGGATGAGTTCGTAGTTAAAGCTAAAGAACCGAATATTAAAGCATTCGAACTGAAATTTGGGCAAGGTGCAAAAATACGCGGTGGACATTTAGAGGGACAAAAAGTGAATCGGAAAATAGCTGCTGTTCGAAAAGTAAAAGAAGGGGAAACGATAAATTCGCCAAATCGTTTTGCGTTTTTACATCATGCTAAAGACGCCTTACGTTTTATTCATGATTTGCAAGAAAAAGGTGGTAAACCAGTTGGAATGAAAATAGTTATCGGGCAACAAAAACCGCTAGAAGAGTTATTACAAACGATGAAGGAATTAAATGTTTATCCAGATTTTATTACAATTGATGGCTCGGAAGGAGGTTCTGGTGCCACTTATAAATCGATGGCAGATAGTATGGGGATACCACTTATACCAGCACTCATTACGTTTGTTGATACAGCCTGTCGTTTTGATGTTCGAGATAAGTTGAAAGTTTTTGCATCAGGAAAATTAGTAACACCTGATAAAGTAGCAATAGCCTTAGCAATTGGTGCCGATGCAGTAAATTCTGCGCGCGGATTTATGATGGCAAGTGGGTGTATTATGGCACTTCAGTGTCATTCCGGACAATGTCCTTCGGGGGTTGCGACAACGAATCCACATTATCAAAAAGCATTAGACCACAATGAAAAAAAGTGGCGCGTGATGAATTATATTGTGAGCATGAGATATAGTTTGTTTGCGTTATCAGCAGCGGCAGGGGTGAAAAGTCCACGGCATTTAACAAGGGATCACATTGTATTTAAAGATGAAACAGGTAGAGTTATTCCGTTATCGAAATTATTTCCAGTAGTAGGTGAAAAGTGAGAGAAATAGCGCGAAACATTAAATCGTTGGTGCTGTGGCAGTCATTGCTTGGGTATAAATTCCAAGTCTAAAAGAAATGATGTATGAAATGGTACCAGGATTTTCTTCAAGTTTACTAGCTATGATAATAGTCAGCTTGCTAACAAACGAATTTGAAAAAGTTGTACATCACGAATTTGATGAGATGTAAACAATACTGGAGCAAGCGACAGAATAAAATATTAGTAAATTACTATAAAAAGAGTAAATAGAAAGATCTATTTACTCTTTTTCCATTTCGTTATTATTTGGCAGCGGTGAAATGGGTAATCGAATATCTACAGTTGTTCCTTTATTTAACTCACTTGAGATTTGAAGTTTACCGTAATGTTCTTCGATTATTTTGTAGCACATCATTAAGCCTAATCCAGTTCCTTTTTCTTTCAAACTATAAAAAGGTTCTCCTAAACGAGAAATACGATCTTCTGGAATACCACACCCTTCATCTATAATACGGATTAAAATGAAATTCTCATCTACTTGCTTTGTTTGGATGAAAATATTTCCTCCGCGAGGCATGGCTTCAATCGCATTTTTAAGTACATTAATAAAGACTTGCTTTAGTTGATTACCATCACATTGAATTTCTGGCATAGTCGAAAGATGATCCATAATAATATGTGTACTATGCATGATGGCGGTAGGTAAAATAAAGGTTACTACTTCTTCAATTAATGATTGGATTTGGTGAGAATGAATAGATAACACTTGTGGCTTAGACATTGCCATAAATTGACTTGTAATGGATTCCATTTGTGAAATTTCGCTTAGCATAACATCTATATACCATTTGTTTTGTTCGCTAATATCGGGTTGCAATAATGTTAAGAATCCCTTTAAGGCCGTTAACGGGTTGCGGATTTCATGAGCGATTCCTGCTGTTAGTTGTCCGACTACTGCTAATTTTTCAGATTTTCGTAGTAATTTTTCTGTTTTCTTTAATTCAGTAACATCCCTGCCCATAACAATAAGGCCTTTTCGTGAGCCGTCAGGATGGAAGAGTGGAACTTTTGAAAGATCCAAGATAAGGTTGGACGTACTTTTATGAATAATAAATTCTTCGCCATGAATAATTTTCTTTTGTTGCCATGCGAGTTCATCAATTTGTTCACAATGTAAAAATGCTTCGCGGTACGCTTCATTATATTGAACGAGTTCACTATCTTTTTTTCCGTGATAAGGAACATCATGAAAATCAAAGCAAGAAAGTGCGTAATCATTTGCTTCAAGCCAGCGCCCTTCATGATCTTTAAAGATGACAAAGGCAGGCATTGAGTCCATCAATGTGCGCAATCGTTTTTCGCTCTCTTTTAACATTTTTTCGATTCTTTCAGATTTCTCGAGTGGCTTCATAATTGCATATACACCTGAGAGATGCTTTTGAATAAAAATAGGGACTAATTTTGTAACTACATCTATTTGATATCCATCTTTATGGTGGATAGAAAGTATGTATTCCTCTTGATTATCAGCTGTAGTATTTTTTATAAATTGCAGTACTTGATCAGAAATATGTGCTTCTATAATAGAAGTAATTGTTTTTCTTTCTAATTCCTCTGAAGTATATCCCAATATTTTTTTCGCAGAGGGATTAATATGTAATATGATTCCTTGTAAGTTCAATGAAATAATACCATCAGGATTATGTTCAAAAAGAGATGCGTACATTTCTGTTAAAGTACAATTTTGAATATGATTTCGCAAACGGCGGGGTATAGCCGAATGACGACTTTTTTGAATAGATGAGAACTTTTTCCGACTCATAATTTTTCCTCCGTGCAACTAGCATCTAAAACAGATTCAATACCTATTATAAATATAATATATGAAAAACATTATATATTTCTATAAAAAACAAATTTACAGAATAATATGTATTTTCATTCTTTTTGATTAAGTTGTTATTAAAACACCTTCTTCATTATAGAACAAATGATATGCCTGTGGCTGTTAAGTAAATCTTATGGAGTTTTATAAAATTTATATAAGTTATTTTTAAAGCAGTATACTATAAAATGAAAATATAAAGGAGGAGAGAGATGTGGCAGGTGATATTCAAGGGATTGACCATGTACAAGTAGCAGCACCTGTAGGGTGTGAAGAAGAGGCAAGAGACTTTTATGGATATAAAATAGGTTTAGAAGAAATTCCGAAACCAGAAGAATTAAGAAAACGTGGCGGTTGTTGGTTTCGTTGTGGAAATCAAGAAATTCATATAGGAGTTGAACAAACTTTTTCTCCGGCTAAAAAAGCGCATCCAGCTTTTTATGTTCAGGGGATCGATGAATTTAAGGAAAAACTAATCGGGCAAGGGATTCAAGTCATAGATGATTATGCTCGTCCAGATATAATTAGATTTTATGTTTCAGATCCATTTGGGAATAGACTAGAATTTATGGAGAATAAATAAAAAACTAGGTGGAACTTCACCTAGTTTTTTAACCTCTCCTAAATAACCCTAATACTTCAACAGTCTCCGTAATATTAACGAATGCTTGTGGATCAATTTCAGAAATGGCTAGTTTCATACCAGCAAGCTCTTCACGTGAAACAACAGTCATAAGTACACGTTTTTTCTCACTTGAATACGCACCTTCACCATCAAGAAGTGTAATTCCTCGCACAACAGTTGAAAGGAGTTTCTTTTTCATTTCTTCAGCTTGATTTGTTACAATCATAAGTGTAACTTTACGATGTTTCGTATGAATAGCATCAATTACTTTACCTGTTACATAGATTGAAAGTAAACTCGTTAATGCTACATCCCAATCAAAGAAAAATCCAGCAATGACAACAACGACTGTATTTAAAATAATGAGGAGTCCACCAAGTTTAATATCTTTTTTGCGAGATAGTAGCATACCGATAATATCAAATCCACCTGTGGAACCATGACAATTAAAGACAAGGCCAATTCCTGCCCCTGCAATTACGCCGCCAAATATGGAAGAAAGAAGGGGGTCTTTTGCGACGATTTGTACTGGAATCCAGTATAATGCTGCAGATAATACTACAACAGAGACAACTGTATTAAAAATTACTTTTTTTCCAAGACCTATGTACCCTAAAATAAGAATAGGTAAGTTTAATGCAAAGTTAATAATTCCTGTGTTTACAGGGGTTACAATTCCTAAGATAATAGCAATTCCACCAATTCCACTACTCAAAATCTTGTGGGGGATAAGGAAAAGATTAAAGGCAACTGCAATAATGATAGAACCAATGATAACTCCAAGAAATCTGACCATCTTTTTCCCGTCCTTCCCTAAAAAATCATATTATTTCAAGATTATATATGAAATTGAAAGTATTAGGGGAAAACAGTTTATTTTGGGAAGTTAGACTGATTCGAAAAATCAAATTATTTTTACATATTTCATTAAAGGGGTGTAAAAATATGAAAATTCAAATGTATCAACAGAAAAGTCCTTTGAAGCAGGAGTGTGAGGATTCGTTTTTTTGTAATGAAGGATTGAAAATCTATGGTGTATGCGATGGTGCAACGCCACTTGTCCCGTTTCAAGATGAAGAGGGGCATAATGGAGCATATCTAGCTTCAAACGTGTTTGCAAGTCATTTTACATCGCTAAAAGAAGTGACAAGTTTGCAAAAAGCAATTGCAAGCGTAAACGAAGTGTTACAAGAAAAAATGATAGATTATGAGATTGATATAACAAAGAAAGATCATGTATGGTGTACATGTATTGCTGTAGTTCGTATAAAGGATAGATGCATTCAATATGCTCAACTTGGTGACTGTATGATTGTTGTTACATTGCGTGATGAAACCATAAAGGTGTTAACAAAAGATACAGTGAAAGGAATTAGTGCACGAGCGAAAAGAAAGCGTGAAGAAGATAGGAAAAAGGGACTTCTTGTACCGGAAGAATATATATTTAATGACATTAGGCAGCAACTAAAATATAATCGTTATCTTGCCAATATGCCAAATGGGTATTCAGTAGCAAATGGGATGTCGGAAGCAATTACTTGGATCCAACAAGGAGAATTTCCACTTTCTGAAATGAAAGGAATATTTATTTGTTCGGATGGATTATTTCACCCAGACTGGTCACTTGAGCAAACAGTACAATATGTAAGCATGCATGGTATAAAAGAATATGTTTCTATAATAGAAGAATTAGAAGAACAAAAACGGATTCGACCAGATGATAAAACGATAATCATGATTGAGTTGTAAAGGAGGATCCTGAATGGAATTTAAGCAAGCAAAACTGACGTTTCAAGATGAATTGCAGCCTTTACAAAACGTAACAAAACTCATCATTCATCACACTGCTGAAGATGGATGGGATGTGTATAAAACACATGAATTCCATCAAAAGGTACGAGGATGGAGTGGCATCGGATATAATTATTTTATTGAAGAAGATGGGACGGTGTTTGAAGGTAGAGGATTATACATTGGAGCCCATGCAAAAGGATATAATAGCAAAACGATAGGGATTTGTATGACAGGTAATTTTGATAAATATGATCCGACTTTAGCGCAAATCGATTCTTTACATTCACTATGTAAGTGGTTTATGAAGAAGTTTTCTATATGTGAAGAACATATACTTGGTCATCGGGAATTAGAAGGTGTCACAAAAACTTGCCCAGGAACACGTTTTTCTATGGTAGAGTTAAGGAAAACATTATCTCAAATATAGAGGAGAAGAGGATTCATGATGAATGTAAAAATACCAAATGAAAAGAAAGATGAGCTTGTAGAACAAATTCAGAAGTTTTTTGAAGAGGAAGACTTAGATACAATCGGACGTTTTCAAGCAGAGCGTTTAATAGAAGAAATGATAAAATTACTTGGACCATATGCATATAACCAAGCGATTGGAGATGCGAGAAAGTTAATTACAGATAAGTTGTCGAACATAGAAGAGGATTTATACGTGCTAGAAAAACAGGATGGTAAATAAAACGGGCCTTAAATAGGCTCGTTTTATTTATGTTCATGTACTTTCTCTGTTACATTACCCACAGTATGCTTCATGGTGCCTTTTATCTTATCCCATTTACCTGTAGCTTGTAATTCCTTATTGTCAGTTACTTTCCCAACAACTTCTTTTACTTCACCTTTTACTGTATTAAAGGAAGGCCCGGAAATAATTTTTGATGAAAATGCAGTCGCATTTTCAAATTGCTTGATATCTACTTGCACTGGATTTTTTTCCATTGTTTGCAAAGCTAATAATCTAGCGGATAACATGTTGATTTCTGCTTGTTCGATTACTTTTGCTGAATGAAGTGTAATAGTTCAATATTTTACCTCCAAAAAATAATGTAATATGTATTTACAATGTATGAATACGACCCTAAGGTTATTTTTCCTTTTAAAATTTAGGAGAAGTAGGATTTTTTTATGGAAGGAAATTGGAAGATTGCTGTCGAAAGGAGTAGAAACAGAACGAAGGTGGTGCTCTCATGCGAAAGAAAGAGATACATACATGCTCTTATTGTGGCTCTAGCAATATTGGGGAAGGTGAGTTTGTTGGATATGCGCAAATAAGAAAAAAAGAAACGATGTTTACGTCTTCTCCAGTAGATGCTTATATTTGTACGGATTGTGGAAGTATACTTTTGTTGAAAGTGCGAAATTATCAAAAGTTCAAGCAGAAACCAATATAAATAGAAGAAAAGCATTCATATCCAATGCCTTATACAAATCGATTAATATTATGTCTGATACATATACGAGATATTCTTGATATATTCGAATATAATTCAAAAAAATAATTAAAAATGATGTATTTGTAAAAAGAACATGTCGTGATATGAAGAGGTATGCGATTTTGTGTGATACATATGTTCAAAAAGACAGAGAGTGGTTTATAAAGGAGTCACTCTCTGTTTTCTATGAGAGGTGTGTGCTAGAAGAAATATTTCTTCGGAAATAATTCAGAAAATACAGGAAAATAAAACTTATAAGTGCGAAAGTTTGGTATAATGTCTAAAAATGAAAACGCTTTAATGGGAGGTTGGGAGAAATATGATGATGAATGTACCATTAACAATTAGTTCAATGATAGAAAGGGCAGAAAAGTTGTTTCCAAAAAAAGAAATTGTTTCGCGTACACATGATACTATAACAACTTTAACATACAAGCAATTAGGAGAAAGAACAAGGAGACTCTCTAGTGCGTTACAGAAATTAGGGATAAAAGAGGGAGAACGAGTTGGGACTTTAGCGTGGAATCATCATCGTCATGTGGAAGCGTATTTTGCTATTCCGAGTATTGGATCTGTCTTGCACACTATTAATATTCGTTTATCTGCACAGCATATTTCCTATATTATTGGACATGCGGAAGATCGCATTTTACTCGTTGATGAAGATCTCGTACCCCTCGTTGAAAAAATTCAAAGTGAATTATTGACTGTACAAGCATACATCATTATGACCGACAAAAAAGAACTTCCAGAAACTTCACTAGAGCCGGTCTATCACTACGAACAGCTTCTTACAGAAGGGGATCCTGATTTCCAATTCTTAAAAGATATTGATGAAAACACACCGGCAGGTATGTGTTATACGTCAGCGACAACAGGTAACCCAAAAGGTGTTGTATATACACATCGTAGTACGGTACTTCATTGTATGACTCTAGGATTAGCAGATACAGCTGCATTATCTGAAAGTGATGCAGCAATGGCAATTGTTCCAATGTTTCATGTGAATGCTTGGGGATTACCTTTTGCAGCAACGTGGTTTGGATCAAAACAAGTTTTACCTGGTCCGATGTTTACACCGAAAATATTACTTGAAATGATCCAGGATGAAAAAGTGACGTTGGCTGCTGGTGTACCAACGATTTGGCTTGGTGTTTTACAAGAATTAGAAAATAATAACTATGATTTATCAAGTATGAAGCGGATTTTATGTGGGGGTGCTGCTGCACCTAAAAGTGTGATAGCTGCATTCGAACAAAAACATAGTGTTCCTTTTGTGCATGCATACGGTATGACGGAAACAAGTCCACTTGTGACACTTGCACGGTTAAAAAGCTATGAAACAGATTTATCCTATGAAGAGCAACTGGAAATTCGATCAAAGCAAGGATATCTTGTACCAGGCGTTGAAATGAAAGTAGTGGGAGTAAATGGGGAAGTGAAATGGGACGGAGCTGAAATGGGAGAATTATGTTTACGAGCACCATGGATAGCTGCAAGTTACTATAATGACGAACGCACTATAGAAGGTTTCCGTGATGGTTGGTTATATACAGGGGATGTTGTTACAGTTGATGAGGAGGGCTGCGTTAAAATTGTTGATCGCGCAAAAGATGTTATTAAAAGTGGGGGTGAGTGGATTTCATCTGTAGATTTAGAAAATGCTTTAATGGCACATGAGGCTATATTTGAAGCTGCAGTTGTCGCAGTACCTCATCCTCAGTGGCAGGAGAGACCTGTTGCATGTGTTGTGCAAAAACAAAATAGTTCTGTAACGAAAGAAGAATTATATGAATTTTTACGACCGCAGTTTGCGAAGTGGTGGTTGCCGGATGATATCGTTTTTATGGAGGAGATCCCTAAAACATCAGTTGGTAAATTTTTGAAACAAGAGTTACGAAAAGAATTAGAGCATTTGCATAAAGATATCGAAAAGTAATTAAGAAAAGGCTCATAAACTTGGGTACAAACCAATTCTTCGGTTTGTTCATAGTGCTGTTATTGGTGTAAATCAGCATTTACCAGGGGGTGGACCTATATTTGCTGTGCAAAAGTTATTGCAAGATCAGAACTTATCAATAGACGATGTTGATTATATTGAAATGAATGAGGCCTTTGCTGCTAAGATCGTGGCCTGTGCGCAAGAATTACAAATTTCCTATGAAAAGTTAAATGTAAACGGTGGAGCAATTACACTCGGTCATCCTTACGGTGCATCAGGAGCTATGCTTGCGACTCGTTTATTCCATTAGTATGTTTCTTGTTAAAGGCGGACGCATAGAAATCACTTCTTTCTTCCATAATTTTCTTTAATTATAAAACGTACGTTCTTTTTGTGGAAGGGGTTTAGCTAATAATCTAGAATTATATAGCTTGGAAGTCATATGTATAGAATGAAAAGAGGAGACTATATGAATCATTTGTTACAAGTTCGAGTAACTGGAATTTTGATTGAGAAAGAAAACCTTTTAATTGTAAAACAAAAAGTTTCTGATCGAAATTGGTCTTTACCAGGCGGAAGAGTAGAGGGGGGAGAAATGTTAGAAGAAGCTATGATTTGAGAAATGAGAGAAGAGACGGGATTGGAAACTAGAATTAAGGAATTACTATATATTTGTGATAAACCGGATGTTACGCCATCACTAGTACATATTACGTTTTTACTTGAAAGGGTGTCGGGAGAAATAAAGCTACCGTCTAATGAATTCGATCATAATCCAATCCATGATGTGAAGATGGTACCAATAACAGAATTACGAAATTATCATTTTTCTGAGACATTTATAGGACTTATTGAAAAAGGATTTCCTAATGCAGGAACTTATCAAGGATTGAAACAAAATATTGGCTTGTAAGTAGATAAAAATCTAAAGGATAGCAACAGGCTATCCTTTAGATTGTACTTTAAAATGTTTCTTGTGATAAATGAATAAGATGAGCTAGAAATTCTTCACCCGTAATAATTGCTTTTCCTCCGCCGCGAGCGCTTTTTTGATTACCGCCGCCTTTTCCTTCAATAGTAGGAAGAGCATTTTTCAAAATTGTATTCATGTTTGCTGTTACCGCTTTCCCGCATGCAAGAACGCATTGTAATTTTTCTTCATTTCCGGTAACTAGGTATGTAATAGAGTTTTCATTTTGTTCGGTAATGATAGCTGATAATTTCGTGATTTCCTGCATGGAACGATGTGTAAAGACTTTAGAAATGAGTGTTCCAGCATGTATGTCTATGGATTGTTGCAACAATTTATTTGCTTCTAC
This sequence comes from Bacillus sp. 105MF, assembly GCF_000374885.1. NCBI lineage: Bacteria > Bacillati > Bacillota > Bacilli > Caryophanales > Bacillaceae > Bacillus > Bacillus sp. 105MF. The sequence goes on from NZ_KB895570.1 coordinate 171,110, forward strand.
GAAAAGTAGTTTTTCGTTCATAGTTTGTAGTGCTTTTTCGTTTTCTTTTTGAGAAGTAAGAAGCTGGGTTACTTTATTTGGAATATCATTTTCACTACTATTTAACTGTTTGGAAACGTCTTTAATAATTTGTTGATGACGCTCCATTAACCTGAGTACACGCCATCCTGCAACCAATGTTAAACGGATACCACCTTTATTCCGCTCCCACCCTATTATATGAATTGGCCCCACTTCACCTGTATATTTTGGGTGTGTGCCACCACAACCGTTGTAATCGTAGTTTTCAATGATTACAACGCGAATATTTTCTGTAATTGTTGGTTCTTTTCGGAGAGGTAACTGTTTTGCTTCCTCTAAGTTCATCCATTTAATATGGATAGGATGATTTTCAAAGACAATCTGATTTGCAATTTGGAGTGCGCTAGTAGCTGTTTCTATCGAAAGTTCAGGTGTATCTAAATCAATTGTTATCGTTTCTTTTCCAAGATGAAAACCAATTGTGGGAATGTCAAAATGATCCCAAAATGCAGCGGATAGAATATGCTGAGCTGTATGTTGTTGCATATGATCAAAACGACGCTGCCAATTAATTTTACCCGTTACCTCTTTTGTATATAATTCACTTGATATAAAATGACGGATTTCGCCCTCAACTTCCTCAACATTGACGACGGAAGCTTCATTTAATGTTCCTGTATCATGTGGTTGCCCACCGCCAGTTGGGTAAAATGCTGTTTCTGTCAAAGTAACATATAATTTTTCTTCGCTATCATAGGCCTGTTTAATAATTTGTGCTGTAAATGTTTGCTGATAGGCATCGATGTAATATAATTTTTGGTTCACTTTCGTACTCCTTTCTATCTCACTAGTTTCATTGTAAAACAATCTAAATAAGTTTCCTAATATTTCAGAAGAAAAAATCTCTTTTTTAGAATTTTCTTGCTATAATAAGAAAAAGGGAATATACGGGGGTGGATGAAATGCTGTATGAAAATGGCGTAGACAAATTGATTCGTCTCAATACAAATATTTCTGAACTATATCGAGAATTACATGGAATGACTCGGACTTTAATGGAGTGTAATCGAGAAAGTATAATATTCGATCGGTTATATGTGAAAGAGTTATTATGGAAAAAAGAAGATGTGTCCGCTATGTATGATCAGCTTCTCGTTCAGCTTTGTATCAATGAATGCTTTGATTTAAAAAGTGTCATCACTGGTGAATACAAATATACGTATGAGGAAGTGGAAAATGCGGTTCTTGAATTTAATGAAAAGTATGATGTGAACATCCTAATCAAAGACGTTTGCAAAGAGTTACAGTTTACATATGGTATTGACATGGAATTATCTAGGATAGCCAAGGTGTAATCATATTTACTATAAAAACAGGGAGAAGAAAGCTGTTAGTTTGCTTTCTTTTTCTATGCATATGCATGAAATAGGGTTAGAAGCTTAATTTTACCCCGCATTAACGGACAGTAATCCTCCCTATCTCAAGGTTCAGAGAGAAGAAAGGAAGATAGGTAGGGGATAACTGCTCGTAAAAGCTCGAGTGGTGAAGGCTTTCCATCAGTGGGAGATGAAGAAAACCCACACTGATGGAAGTTTCACTTTATATAAAATAAAGAAAAAACAGGGTAGGAAAAATTAGTAACAAACTTTTTCCACTCTGTTTTTATATAACGTTTTAATTAAAAAAAAGAACTTTTTTCTCATGTTCATTTGCAACTTCAGTTTTTGAAATGTGTATGGCAAGAAAGCCATTTTCTAAACAGGCTAGCATTTTTTTATAGATGATGTTAGCAGGTAAAGAAATTGTTCGTTGCAAGGACGAGTTCTTATGAAATATATGAATTGCTAGGCCTGTCTCCATCTTGTTTATAAGTACATCTTGTTCTGACACATTAGGGATATCAGTTTCTAAAATATACTCTTGCTCCGTTTCGCAAAGATCAATGTGAATGTGATTAGGGAAACTGAAGTTGTCGTATGAATCAGAGCAAAACTGATCCATCCATTCTTCAAAACCATCAACATGAAAAAGACAGTTTTTCTTTTTCTTGCCCATGTAAGACACCCTCCGTAAAGTCTCAATTCATATTATAATATGCATTAAGAAATTAGAGGTGAAAAACAAACTAGAAAATATGTTGAGTGGTTTGTTGTAAATAGCTTAAGTGAGAAGGACAATGCATGCGCATTGTCCTTCTTTTACATATCGTGATGCGCGTGATTTTTTTGTCTTGAATGATTTCGGTTTTTTACTTTATGTGACCCACTTAGCGGCTCAGGTTGCCCAGAAGGCTGTCCTTTTTTTGTGTTTTGACGAATAGACTTGCTATTGTTTTTTTCCATGTTGTGTTGCACCTCCTTCTTGTATTTAGAATGAGAGAACTTTGTAAATTTATACGAGAATGTTTTTATGAAAAAAGGTAAAGCTAAGTGAGACTAACTATAACAGAAAGGGGAAAGCGTATGCCGTATCATAAAGATAAACAGCAAGCTTTTCAAGCCGCACAACAAGGAGTCGTACAAGCGGAAAATTTATACAACAATATTGTAAAAAATGATCCGAATTATGGTCAGGATTTAAAGCATTTACGCCAAGAAGTTCAAGAGGCATATGAACAAATTCAAAATGCATTGGAAGTAGCATCTGAAACACAACGTCCACAACTTGAGCAGTATGAAAGTAATTTGCAAAACATTATACGAGATGTGGATCTGCTAGGCGATTGAACAGGTTGTATGAGTTCAACAACCTGTTCAAGTTTGGAGTCGATATGTTGAAAAGAAAAATTTCTGTAATAATCATTTGTTTGGTTTGTGTAGTACATATATTTCAAGTGGACAAAGTAGAAGCAAAAATGCTGATGAGAAAAGAATTAGAGCCTACGGGTTATGTAACGTGGGAGGTACCAAATAACGAGAAGATAATTGCAATTACATTTGATGATGGTCCGGATCCTACGTATACTCCGCAGGTGTTAAAGCTATTACACCAATATAAAGCTGAGGCAACTTTTTTTATGATTGGTTTTCGGATTCAGCGGAATCCGTATTTAGTTAAGCAGGTGCTAAAGGAAGGACATGAGATTGGAAATCATACGATGAATCATTTATATGCTAGAAGTGCATCTGATGAAAGATTAAAAGATGATATTTTAGCGGGGAAAAAGTATTTACAAAAGTGGGTAAAGGAGCCGCTACTTTTCCGTCCACCAGGTGGATATATTAACGATGCAGTTTTTACAACGGCAAAAGAAGCGGGTTATCAAACCGTTTTATGGTCTTGGCATCAAGATCCAAAAGATTGGACAAATCCAGGAACTGAGTCCATTGTGAATCATGTTGTGAAAAATGCGAAGAGCGGAGATATTGTGTTACTGCATGACGGAGGAAATGATCGTAGTCAAACGGTAGCTGCATTAGAAAAAATCCTGTCGGCCCTTCAAAAGGAAGGGTATCGATTTGTAAAAGTTTCGGAATTGTTACGTTATAAACATTAAATAAAAATCCCAAAAGGAGTACCTTTTGGGATTTTTCATTACTGATTCTTTTTACGTTTTTTATTATTTTGACGCTGAGCTGGTGTTAGTGGCTCGTTTGCGAATTCTTCATTATAGCCAGTTCCTTGTCCTTGTGCGGATGCAGCATTCATTCCTGAAATTACATGATTTGCTTTACGTTTACCCATTTATTTTCACCTCTACAATGTTTTCTTTATAAAAATACTGAGCTGTTCATTACATGTATGAACAGAGAAGAAAAGCTCTAAAAAGAAAGCTTTACTTTATGGTAATAGTATTCATAAGGAGAGCGAAGACTATTCAAAATTCCAGAGATAAAGAAAACTTATGATAAACTATAAGTTTCTTATTATTTACTTATTTAGAAAGTTGTAATAAGATATTATCGTAAGGTATTGAAAAGTTTGTCTACATTTTATATTCAGACAACTCAGTCATGTTTAACAGGGGGGAAACATAATGGTCAAACATAATCCATTTCAATCTCGTGAAACATTTGAAGTAGATGGAAAAACGTATCATTATTATCAATTGAAAGCGCTTGAAAACGCAGGGGTTGGCAACGTATCACAATTACCGTATTCAATTAAAGTTTTGCTTGAATCTGTACTTCGTCAAGTTGATGGACGTGTAATTACAGAAGAGCATGTTACAAATTTAGCGAAGTGGGGAACGAAAGGTGTTCAAGATATCGATGTTCCATTTAAACCATCTCGCGTAATTTTACAAGACTTCACAGGTGTTCCAGCTGTCGTTGATTTGGCTTCACTTCGAAAAGCAATGGCGGACATGGGTGGAGATCCTGATAAAATTAATCCGGAAATTACTGTAGACCTTGTAATCGATCACTCTGTACAGGTTGATAGAGCGGGTACAGCAGACGCGCTTGAATTCAACATGGACTTAGAGTTTAAACGTAATGAAGAACGTTATAAATTTTTAAGCTGGGCACAAAAATCGTTTGATAACTATCGTGCAGTGCCACCAGCAACAGGTATTGTACACCAAGTAAACCTTGAGTATTTAGCACCAGTTGTTCATGCGGTGAAAAATGCTGAAGGTGAATTAGTTGCATACCCAGATTCATTAGTGGGAACAGACTCTCATACTACAATGATTAATGGTATCGGTGTCCTTGGATGGGGCGTTGGTGGTATTGAGGCAGAAGCAGGGATGCTTGGACAACCTTCATACTTCCCAGTACCAGAAGTAATCGGTGTTAAATTAACTGGTACACTTCCAAGTGGTACAACAGCAACAGACGTTGCGTTAAAAGTAACACAAGTGTTACGTCAGAAAGGTGTAGTTGGTAAATTTGTTGAGTTCTTTGGTAGCGGACTACAAAGCATGCCTTTAGCTGACCGTGCAACAATTTCAAACATGGCACCAGAATACGGTGCAACTTGTGGATTCTTCCCAATTGATGAAATTTCATTAGATTACTTACGTTTAACAGGAAGAGACGAAGAACAAATTCGCATTGTTGAAGAATACTGTAAAGCAAACGGTTTATTCTATACAGCAGACAGCAAAGATCCAATTTATACAGATCTTGTTGAAATTGATTTAAATACAATTGAATCTAACCTTTCAGGACCAAAACGTCCACAAGATTTAATCCCTCTTTCAAACATGAAAGATGAGTTCCATAAAGCGGTTGTGGCACCAGTTGGAACGCAAGGACTTGGGTTCAATGAACAAGAATTTGATAAAGAAGTGAAAGTTGCATTAAAAGATCAAGAAGTAACGATGAAAACAGGTGCAATTGCAATCGCTGCGATTACAAGCTGTACAAATACATCTAACCCATATGTATTAATTGGTGCAGGCTTAGTTGCGAAAAAAGCAATTGAAAAAGGACTTAAAGTACCTAGTTATGTAAAAACATCATTAGCACCAGGATCTAAAGTAGTAACGGAATACTTAGATAAATCAGGCCTAACAACTTATTTAGATCAATTAGGATTCCAAACAGTTGGTTACGGATGTACAACTTGTATTGGTAACTCTGGCCCATTAGAACCAGAATTAGAAGAAGCAATTGCGGCAAATGACCTATTAGTAACATCTGTTTTATCTGGTAACCGTAACTTTGAAGGTCGTATTCATCCGCTTGTAAAAGCGAACTACTTAGCATCACCACCACTTGTTGTGGCGTATGCACTTGCTGGTACAGTGGATATCGACTTGAAAAATGATGCAATCGGTAAAGATGCAAACGGTAACCCGATTTACTTTAACGACATTTGGCCATCAGCTAAAGAAATTGAAGAAGTGGTTCAAAGCGTCGTAACGTCTGAATTGTTCAAAAAAGAATATGCACAAGTATTTAACAGCAATGAACGCTGGAATGAAATTCAAACTTCAAATGAAGCGTTATATACTTGGGATAATGACTCAACATACATTCAAAATCCACCGTTCTTTGAAGGATTATCAAAAGAACCAGGTGAAGTAGAAACACTTTCAGGTTTACGCGTAGTTGGTAAATTTGGTGACTCTGTAACAACAGACCATATTTCACCAGCAGGTTCAATTGGTAAACATACACCAGCAGGCCGCTATTTATTAGAAAATGGTGTACAGCCAGTTGACTTTAACTCTTATGGTTCTCGCCGTGGTAATCATGAAGTTATGATGCGTGGTACATTCGCAAATATCCGTATCAAAAACCAAATCGCACCAGGAACAGAAGGTGGATATACAACTTACTGGCCAACTGGTGAAGTAACATCTATCTATGATGCTGCGATGAAATATAAAGAAGATGGCACTGGACTTCTTGTAGTTGCTGGTAAAGATTACGGTATGGGAAGTTCTCGTGACTGGGCTGCGAAAGGTACAAACCTTTTAGGTATTAAAGCAGTAATCGCAGAAAGCTTCGAGCGTATTCACCGTAGTAACCTTGTATTAATGGGTGTATTACCGTTACAATTTAAAGAAGGCGAAAGTACTGAAACATTAGGTCTTGTTGGTAACGAATCATTTGAAATTCAAATTGATAAAACAGTTAAACCACGCGATCTTGTAAAAGTAGTTGCAATTGACCCAGAAGGAAACGAAAAACAATTTGAAGTAGTAGCACGTTTCGATAGTGAAGTAGAAATTGACTACTACCGTCATGGTGGTATCTTACAAATGGTGCTTCGTGAGAAAATTGAAGAGTCTAAGGTGTCAAACTAAGTAAAATGTTGTAGTAAACGAGAAAAGTAAATAGTTTCAATCAAAATTAGGAAGCTGACTGATGTTAGCTTCCTAATTTTATGTAAAAAGAAAGGAAAGGGATGCAATCATATGGTTGCATCTCTTTCCTTTTCTTATATAAAGAACTGGAGGTATAACAATGAAAGAATATAAAAGAAATGTTGATAAAATAGGTTTATTTTTTTACAAACAGGGATTAGAGTAATACCCCTGTTTGTACATACACAGTTTTCATTCTGCTTTATTTAGTTGATATTCATATGTAGAAGAGTTTTCAGTATTAAATTCTTTCACTAATGTGACTATATTTGTTTCTGGATTATATTTAAATATTTTAATGGTATGCTTATCGCCACTTTCAGGATCATTTTCCTGTAAAGCAAATGTATTTTCTGCAATTTGCGTCATATTACTAGTTGGTATATTAACTGGAGAAGAGTCGTGGTTGGTAGAAACTTCAACAATCTTTCCTCTGTCAAAAAATATAAGGACTAAAATTAAGATGACAAAACATATGCGCATATAGCGTAGTTCTTTACTAATTGGATGCTCTCCCATAGCATTTATCCTTACTATGATTATTATAAACTAGAGATTGTTGTAATTGAGTAGAAGCTAATAATGCCAAGTGTAGTGAATAAAATAAACGATATCAAAGCTGTATAAATGCAAACACGGCCGATTTTTCTTCTTTCAGGATCTTTACTAAATAGGGATATAATCCATCCGATAATACCAATAGGATAAAATATGAAACTAAAAATATAGAGAACAGCTTTTTCAAATGAGTGCATAAGAAACCTCCTTTTTAAAAGGAAGGTATTTGCACAAAACAGTACAAACATCTTCTTTATTGTAATTTTTTTCGTCTTATAATTATTACTGTGATATAGGAAAGAATGGAGTAGAAAGTGCCGTACAGTATCCAAGCATCGAAGTTGAGGGAAACGACACGTAAATCCTATCCAGATACGATAATGAAAAAAATAGGTGGAATAAGAAAAGAAATAAGAACAGGAATCCATTTGAATTTATAGAATAAGGCTCCAAAAGCAATAGATAACAATGATAAAATAACAAAAATAAAAGTAATGGGATAGGTGAGTAATTGTAGAATGAATATCACCTCATATGTTTATATTTTTGCGTAAACGTATTTGATGAGAGAGCTTAGTTACAACTAGCCCTGTCATATAAAGAAAAGTTAGAATGAGAACTGTACTAATGATAGGAGACTTTTGAAATGCGTATAACAACCTATCAATATAATAAATTTGATTTACATCTGTAATTGATTTTGGTGAAAAGACTAAATATTTCTCCCAATTCTTTTCCACAGCAATTATCGCACCTGTAGAATGTGTGACAAGTAATGTGTAAAGAAAAATAGGAAGAACAATCATGAGTTGTAAACCGATTAATCCTGTTTTATGTTTTCTCCAGTATAACCAGCGAGTTATCATAATTCCTATTAAATAGACAATTGATAATACAAAAATTGTCGTAAAAACTGGATTATACTTAAAGGCATACAACAGTTTGTCAATTTCATAAATTTGATTGGAGTCTTCTGCTGTTTGGGGAGTGAAGACGATATGTTGTTTCCAGTCCTCTGAAATACTTAAGTAGCTAGCAGTCCAGCTTGTAATAAACAATGAGAAAAATAAGATGGGGAGAATGATAACATATTGTAACCAATGTAAAACGGTTTTATTCATAAATAATGACACCCTTTCCAAATTATAACTATTATAATTATATGATAAAAAGAAACGGTTTTCATTGTTATTAAGAATATTCTATTTATTTATCAGGAGAATATTTCCAAGGTTGTCCGTATAAGCTAAAATAAAGTATAAATACTATTGTTATTTTTAAGTGATATATAAAATGAGATAAGCGATAAGGATGATGTATATGTGGCGAAAGCTTACCATTGTTGTAGTGTTGCTTTGTTTAGCGAGCTATGCAGTTTATGAACAGCTCGGAAAGAATGAGAAACAAGTAAGGGAAGAACCAGTGAAAAGCGAAGCGGCGATGAAAGAAGTCATTGCAAAAAATGGGATTGAGGTAGGCAAGATTGCACCGGATTTTGAGCTATCAAAATTAGATGGCACAAAAGTAAAATTATCGGATTTTAAGGGGAAGAAAGTTATTTTAAATTTCTGGGCAACGTGGTGTGGACCTTGTCAGCAAGAAATGCCGGATATGGAAGCTTTCTATAAGAAGCATAAAGATGATGTAGAAATCCTTGCTGTAAATTATACGGTTTCTGAACGTGCTAACGGAGAAGAAAAAGTGAAAAAGTTTGCAGAAGAGAAGGGATTGACATTCCCTATTTTACTTGATAAAGATATAAATGTTACAACAATGTATAAAGTAATTACCATTCCAACTTCTTATTTTGTGGATACAAAAGGTGTGATTCAAGATAAATTTATCGGACCGATGACGCAAAAAGAAATGGAGAAGAGAATTACGAAAATAAAATAATGAAAGAGGACAGAATTGGCTATTTGTCATTTCTGTCTTTTCTTTTTCATTAAGCAGCTTGTTCGTGATATGATGAAAGAAATTTCATCGAAAATAATGATTGGAGAGCGTATATTGTGGGGAATTTACCATTGACAGGAGACTATGTTGTTATTGATTTTGAAACGACAGGATTTAATCCTTATAATGATCGAATAATTCAAGTGGCAGCGGTTCGGTATCGTAATCATGAGCTGGCAGATCAATTTGTTTCTTTTGTAAATCCAGAGCGATTTATTCCTAATCGAATTACGAGTTTAACAGGGATTACAAATTATCGCGTTTCGGATGCTCCAACGATTCAGGAAGTTTTGCCGTTATTTTTAGCGTTTTTAGGAGAAGATACCATTGTTGCTCATAATGCTTCGTTTGATATGCGTTTTTTAAAGAGTAATGCAAATATGCTTAGATTGCCAGAACCTAAAAATATAGTAATTGATACCGTCTTTTTAGCGAAAAGATATATGAAGCATGCCCCGAACCATAAGTTAGAAACTTTAAAAAGAATGCTCGGAATTTGTTTAAGTTCTCATAATGCACTTGACGACTGTATCACATGTGCAGCTGTGTATCAAAAATGTGCTGCTATTCAAGAAGAAGGACAAAAGAAAACAAAAAAAGAAACGGTTGAAGAAGACGAAGTGTACACACTAATAAAAGAAATGCTTGTAAAGCATAATCGCGATATAGAATGGATTCGCAATGTGAGTGTTGGAAGTTATCTAGATATAAAGGCTTTTTATCCGATTATAAGGGTGAAGGTAAAAGGGCGAAAAAAATATGTTTTAACTGAAAAGACAGAACAAGAAATATTAGGGATATATCCTACTTTAAAATGTGAGCCGGCTTTAAAAAGTGAAATAGGGACAACTAGAATTATGATTGAAAGCATAGAGGACTTTACAAAATTAGAAAATTATATTTTAGAGAGTTATGATGCAGTCATGCAAGCGCTGAATGAGTACAAAGAAATGAAAGATAATGCGGATGAAGAAATTAAAAAGTATTTAAGTATAACGAAATGATAAAGTGAAACTTTAATCAGTGGGGGAATTCTTCATCTCCTACTTAAGTTGTTTCATTTTACTGAATTTTGAGAGGATATTACTTGTTTGTGAATAGCAGGATAAAATGCTTGGAAATCCATTAGTTGTTTAAGAACAGCTAATGGACTTTTTTGTTAACAAAAGACTTTTCTTTGACAAAACATAAAATTTTCTTACAAATCTGATTAAAGAGTTTTTCATTTGCTCATACTAACTATAGTAAGAAAGAGAAGGAGAAAGGATGAGCAGCATGAGAAGAAATCGTCGAAGAACGTTTGAAGAACTTGTGAAGGAAAATAAGCGGCAACTACTAAACGATCGTGATGCAATTGAACGGATTGAGGAACGAATCGAGAAGCGTTATGAAATGCAATTTTTTAAGCAGGCTGAATAATTCTTATCACTAGTATGATACTAGTGATAAGGAGGCGATAAGAATGGGAAATCCAAAGAAGAATTCCAAAGATTTTACACCAGATCATATTGGAACACAGTCGAAAAAAGCCGGTGGAAACAAAGGGAAGCAAATGCAAGACCAAACAGGGAAACAACCGATTGTTGATAACGGTTAAAAAAAGGAGAATGTTTTCATTCTCCTTTTTTTATGTGTATACATAATCTAATTCGTTTTTGGAAAACTAACATGGTATGTATATTTCAACTAGGAGGGAAATCGTATGACAGAGCAATATAAAGCGAATCCAGATGATAGAAGTGATAATGTAGAAAAACTACAAGAAATGGTACAAAATACGATTGATAACTTTAATGAGGCAAAAGAAACTGCAGAGGTTTCGAATGAAAAAGATCGCGCTGCAATTGAAGCGAAAAATCAACGCCGTTTAGAAAGTATTGATTCATTGAAAAGTGAAATAAAAGATGAATCTGAATATGATGCGTAAAAAAGGCTGACAGTTGTCAGCCTTTTTTTGTAATCGAGAAATTTTCCACAAGTAAACGCCAATTTTGCGGGAAAGGAAGCCCGATTTTCCAATAGCTAATCCCGCGAATGCCTTGTTCTTTTACTAAATTAAACTTACTCTGAACAGACCTGGCATCTTCAAACCATACTTCATGCTGTACACCATTTTCATCAAAGTAATTAAAGTGTGGTGCTTGTGCTGTAAAATCATAACGAATTGGAACATTATATTTACGAGCAAGTGCAACGGCTGCGACAGAGCTAATTGCTTTTGCTGGTGGATTTCCTTCTTTAAAGGGAAGCTTCCAGTCGAATCCATATAAATTTTGTCCCATCATAATTTTTCGCGGGGGCATTTGAGATTTTGCATATTGGATTACCTGTTTTACAGGGCCAATAGGAGAAACTGCCATGGGTGGTCCACCTTGCCATCCCCAGTCATATGTCATAATCACGACAAAATCAACAATTTCCCCCTGGGCTTTGTAATCGTGTGCTTCGAAAAATTTTCCTTTTTGCTTCGAACTTGTTTTTGGAACAAGTGTTGTGCTTAACGTATATCCTTCAGGTAGTCGTGTTTTTACATTTCGTAAAAATCGGTTATATGCTTCGCGATCTTCGGGTGCAACATTTTCAAAGTCAAAATGAATATCACGCATATTATATTTTTTAGCTGTTTGGAGGATATTTGTAATGAATTTATTTTGAATAGTAGCGTTTCTTAGAAGAACAGAGGCTAATTCAGAGCTAAAATTTCCATTTTCAATATTTGTAATAACGAGCATTGGGATTGTTTGACCTTGTACTGCAATTTGAGCAATTCTTGCGGTTTCAGTCGGCTCTTTTAACGTTCCATCACGCAATGCTTCAAAGCTAAAGTAAGCTAGATATGTGAGATAAGGATTGATGGCCCGCGTAGCATTCACTAAACTTTCTTTAATTGGAATGGTAGAAGGTTGTAAGTAGGCAATAGATTCTATCGTTCGTTTAGAGCCCTTTGGTACATATAGTTGTTGACCAACATGAAGAATGGATTTTAATGATAGATTGTTAACTTTTGCTAAGCTAGCAAGAGGAACGTTATATGTTTGAGAAATTCGATAAAGACTGTCTCCGGGTTGTACATAATAATTATTACCTCTCGTATTTACAATCAGTGCCTGACCGACAACAAGTGTCTCAGCTGGATTAAGTCCGTTGTCTTTTACAATTTCTTCGGGCGTAGAGCCATATTTTGACGCTAAGCTATATACGCTATCACCACTACGAACGGTTACAATTTGAATCATATATTCGCTCCTTTCAGTTAAAAAGATCCACCGTTTCTATTTTATTTTTGATTTCACTGTATTATGATTAAATGTATGTGAGGAAACAGAAGTGAGAAGGAGATAAAGATATGTTTGTAGCAGAACACGAAATTGAGATCCGCTATGCGGAAACAGATCAAATGGGCGTTGTTTACCATTCGAATTATTTAGTATGGCTTGAATTAGGGCGTACAAGATTGATACAAGAATTAGGATTTTCATATATTGAAATGGAGAAAGAAGGGGTTATTTCTCCCGTATTAGATTTGCAAATTTCATATCGGAAAGCAATGCGTTATGGAGAGAAAGCAATTGTGAAAACATGGATTGATTCAGTTAGTCCCCTTCGCGTTATATATGGATATGAAATTTATAACGGTGATGGAGATCTTTGTATTACAGCTACAACAACAAATATTTGTGCGAAAAAAGAAGGTTTTCGTCCTGTGTCCTTTAAGAAACTATATCCAGAGTGGTATGCGAAATATGAGGAAATTAAGAAAAAATGAAAAAGCGTGGCAAAAGCCACGCTTTTTTATTTTTCGTAATTAAATTGAGGGAAGTCATCACCGTCGTTAAAGGTAACGGATAAGTCATGTCCATCAAAGAACCATTCATCATCACCTTCAACGAAGAAAGTAATGCCGTCTTCTTGAATTTGAACAGCAGGATGTGCAGGATCGTCTTTACGGATTCCTAAAGAAAGTCCTTTTTGAACAGTACTGCAACCGCCATATTGTACGAAAAAGCGAAGTGTATCGCCAGATTGTAAGTTTAATTCATCTTTATACCAATTTACTGCTTCTTTTGTTACGGAAAGATTCATGTATAGTTCCTCCAAGTTATGTTGCCTTTTCTTTAGTATAAAAAATAACGCAAAAAGACGCTATTAATATGCTTTGCGTTTTCTTTTTGCGTTATGTGGGTCACAACCTTACTTTTGTTTCTTTGTCAAATTTGCTTTTGGTTCAGTTTTATTTATAATTCGTCCAATATTTGCACGGTGTCTATAAATAACCATACCAGCTAATAAACACATCGCAACAATGAAGATTTTATCCCCGTCAATAATTGATGCAATAACAGCTACGATAGCTGTTACCATAGAAGAAAGCGATACGTATCTCGTTGTAAATAGAAGGGTGAAAAAGATAACAGCTAATATTGCAAAAATAACTGGCGCATAGCATAAGAGTACTCCAGCAGAAGTTGCAACTGCTTTTCCGCCGCGGAATTTTGCAAAGATTGGGTATACATGTCCAAGAACTGCAGCTAATCCAAACCAAAGGGGATGGATATCTAAGGCGAAAATTAACGGCAGAGCTGTCGCTAACGTTCCCTTTAAAATGTCAGCAATTGTAACGATAAAACCTGCTTTTTTCCCTAGCGTCCGAAATGTATTCGTTCCTCCTAAATTACCGCTACCATGCTCGCGAATGTCGATTCCGTAACCAATTTTTCCAACAACAAGTGCAAATGGAATCGAGCCAAGTAAATAGGCAACGATAAATAAAAGATATGTAATAAGCATAAGTTCAGTCTCCTTTATTCAAATGTGTTGATAAAGGGTAAAAAGAGTTTTTCCCATATATTGTACCATACATTTGTAAAGAGCACATTTCTTTTTTGTAAATGAAAAATTCAAAGTTTCTTAAAAAAACTTTCACAAGAATGTTATATTTCTCACAGATCTACTATAACTATATGTTGTATCATTTTGTTAGTGAATTAACAAGATGTTGTTGGAGGTTTGAAAAATGATGAAACAAAGTGCACGTGGAGAAGAATTAATGAAGATTTTTGAAACAATTGTCCACGGGAATGAGCAAGATTTAATGCAAGAAAATGCAAATGTCGATGGGCGGTCTCCTATGGGGATGATGGGAACATTTGCATCTGAGAGTGCAAAATATTATGCAATGGAACACTTACTTTCTGAACAAGTAAAAAAAGCAATAGATCAAAATATATTATACCCACATGATTTAGATTTTTATGCGACAGGTACAACAACATGTTCGCAGATTCCTTTAGCGCAACTGCTTGAAAAAGGATTTCATACCGGGCATGGGCATATGAGGCAACCACAAGATATTAAAAGTGCATTGGCACTTTCTTCGATTATTTTCCAAGCGAATCAAAACATGCAGCACGGTGGTCAATCAGCTGCGTTATTTGACATTGATTTAGCACCGTATGTGAGAAAAACATTTGAGAAAAATAAGAAAAGATTAGAAACGTATCCATTAACAAAAGAGCAAGTAGAAGAGTTTGCGTGGAAAGAAACAGAGAATGATACGTATCAAGCTTGTGAAGCTTTTATTCATAATTCCAATAGTATGCATAGCAGAGGCGGTGGGCAAGTTCCGTTTATTTCTATTAACTACGGAACGGACACGTCGAAAGAAGGAAGATTGTTAATTAGACAATTATTACGGGCGACGCAAGCTGGATTAGGAAAAGGTGAAACACCCATTTTCCCTATTCAAATCTTTAAACTAAAAAAAGGTGTGAATTTTGAAGAAAGTGATCCGAACTATGATTTATTTGAATTGGCGTTAGAGACGACAGCAGAACGATTATTCCCGAACTTTTCATTTTTAGATGCGCCATTTAATGCAGTTCATTATGATGGTCGCCCAGAAAGCGAAGTATGTTATATGGGCTGTCGTACGCGTGTTATGTCTAATATTCATGGGGAAGAGACCGCGATTGGAAGAGGGAATTTATCGTTTACTTCTATTAACTTAGTAAAATTAGCATTGATTAGCGGTTCAAAAGAAGCATTTTTTGAAGCTTTAAATTATTATATAGATCTTGGTATTCGTCAACTATTAGAAAGATTTGCTTACCAATGTACGAAAAAGGCAAGAGATTTTCACTTTTTATATTCGCAAGGAGTATGGCGGGGCGGAGAAAAACTGCATCCTGAAGATTCTGTTGCTGAGATTTTAAAACAAGGAACATTAAGTATTGGTTTTATTGGCCTTGCAGAATGTTTAGTTGTTTTAACAGGAAAACATCATGGAGAAGATAAAGAATCATGGAATCTTGGATATGAGATTGTTACCTTTATGAGACAGAAAATGGATGCAGCAACGGAAGAACATCAATTGAATTTCTCTTTAATTGCAACGCCTGCAGAAGGACTATCAGGTAAGTTTGTTAAAAAAGATCGAGAAGAATTTGGAATGATTAGCGGTATAACAAATCATAATTATTATACAAATTCATTTCATATTCCGGTGTATTATAACATCCAAGCGATAGATAAAATACGTTTAGAAGGGCCATTTCATACGCTTTGTAATGGCGGACATATAACGTATATTGAATTAGATGGAGCGGCGGTTCATAACCAAAAAGCATTAAAACAAATTGTGCAGGCAATGGCAGAGTATGGAGTTGGATATGGCTCCATTAATCACCCTGTGGATCGTTGTAAATGCTGTGGCTATCATGGTGTCATCAAAAATGAATGTCCAAGTTGTGGAAACGAGGATGAGAATGATATCGAAAGAATTCGCCGTATAACAGGATATCTTGTAGGTGATATGTCTAAATGGAATAGTGCAAAGCGCAGTGAAGAAGCGGATCGGGTGAAACATAAATGAGAGTAATGAATATTATTCATGATAGTGTAGTAGATGGTGACGGATTGCGGACAGTCGTGTTTTTTGCGGGCTGTCCGCATCGTTGTTTAGGATGTCATAATCCTAAGTCATGGAATATTTGTAATGGAACTGAAATGACCGTAGAAGAAATTGTGAAAGAGATTGCCAAAAACCCGCTTACTGATGTAACATTTTCAGGTGGAGATCCATTTTTTCAAGCTGCTGAAGTGAAGAAGGTAGCAAATGCGGTGAAGGCTTTGAAAAAAAACTTATGGATTTACACAGGTTATACATTAGAAGAGATACAGAGTTCTCAAAATAATGATATGATAGAGTTGTTACACTATGGGGATGTTCTGGTCGATGGAAGGTTTGAACTTCAAAAAAGAGACTTGACACTTCCGTTTCGCGGAAGCTCCAATCAACGTATTATTCGATTGAAAGAGTAAAAAGGCGGGATAGGTCAGATGAACAAAACAGTATTACTTGTTGAAGACGAAAGAAGGCTACGCGAAATTGTTAGTGATTATTTTCGTAATGAAGGTTTTGAAGTGATAGAAGCTGAAGATGGAAAACAAGCGTTAGAATTATTTGCTGAACATACAATTGATTTAATTATGTTAGATATCATGTTGCCAGAGATAGATGGTTGGTCTGTTTGTCGTCGTATTAGAAAAGAGTCAGCGGTACCAATTATTATGCTTACAGCTCGTTCTGACGAGGATGATACATTGTTAGGTTTTGAACTTGGGGCTGATGAATATGTAACAAAGCCTTTTAGTCCTAAAGTACTAGTAGCTAGGGCGAAAACTTTATTAAAGCGTGCTGATGGGGCAGTAGGCTTTGCAGAAGAGAATGCACTTTCTATGGCTGGAATCGATGTGAATCGTCTTTCGCGTACGGTATCGGTAAACGGAGAAGAAATTATATTAACGCATAAAGAATTTGAACTTCTTGTTTATTTAATGGAGAATAAAGGAATCGTATTATCACGCCAGCATTTATTAGATCAACTTTGGGGATATGATTATTATGGTGATGATCGTACTGTAGATACACATATAAAAAAATTGCGAAATAAGTTAGGGGATAAAGCAAAACATATCGGAACTGTTATTCGAGTTGGATATAAGTTTGAGGAATAGTTTTTAAATACTATGTAATAAAAAAAACGATAGAAAAGCTTTCCTTTTGGTTGGAAGAGAGAATCCGCCCATGGATAGAAGCGGTCGGTACCTTTTTTAGCCCCATGCCGAGTGAAAACAGAGGGAGAAAACGAGTGGAGATCTCTTTTTGTTTTCGTAGCAGCAACTTATAGGTTGAAAATATAGTACATTTACACTCTCTTTTGTAGATGGAAATGTACAAATTACAGATTTTTTGTCTACAATAATGAATAAAAGTATTTTTTTAATTGGATTTCACGATGAGTTCACAAGAAGGACACAAAATGTGACTATACTAAAAATACGAATTCAGCAGAGAGGGGATATCAATTATGGGATATTATGACGGACCAAATATGAATGAAGAGCATAGTGAAACGAGAGAAGTAAAAAAATCAGGTAGTAAAAAAGGTTACTTTTTTACAGGTTTAGTTGGAGCAGTTATCGGAGCTGTTTCCATTAGTTTTGCAGCACCGTATATGCCATGGACAAATGGAAATGGGACGGCGTTAACTTCTAATTCAAAAGTAGAGGGAACTGTGGTTCCTGTTGCAAATAAAGTAAAGGGTGAAACGGATTTACCTGGTATGATTGAAGGGGCGAAAGAAGTAGTTGTAGGTGTTATCAATATGCAACAGAACATAGATCCATTTGCAATGGAGCAAGCAGGGCAGGAACAAACAGCTGGAACAGGATCTGGTGTAATTTATAAAAAAGCTGGGAATAAAGCTCTCATTGTAACAAATAATCATGTGGTAGACGGAGCAAACAAACTGGCAGTGAAACTAAGTGATGGTAAAACAGTAGATGCAAAATTAGTTGGGAAAGATCCATGGTTAGATTTAGCTGTTGTAGAGATTGATGGATCTAATATTAATAAAGTAGCCACACTTGGTGATTCCAGTAAAATTCGCGCTGGTGAATCGGCTATTGCAATTGGGAATCCATTAGGTTTTGATGGTAGTGTAACAGAAGGGATTATTAGTAGTAAAGAACGCGAAATTCCAGTGGATATTAATGGTGACAAACAGCCGGATTGGCAAGCACAAGTGATTCAAACAGATGCAGCAATTAACCCAGGGAACAGTGGTGGCGCATTATTCAATCAAAATGGTCAAGTCATCGGTATTAACTCTAGTAAGATTGCACAGCAAGAAGTAGAGGGTATTGGCTTTGCTATCCCAATTAATGTGGCAAAACCAGTCATTGAATCTCTTGAAAAAGATGGAACAGTAAAACGTCCAGCGATGGGAGTAGGAGTTGCATCTCTTGAGGATTACCCACCGTATGCATTAGGACAATTAAAATTACCAAAAGATGTTACAAAGGGTGTTCTCTTAAGCAAAATTTATCCCGTCTCACCAGCTGAAAAAGCAGGACTTCAGCAGTATGACGTTGTTGTAGCATTAGATGGCCAAACAGTAGAAAACTCACTTCAATTCCGTAAATATTTATATGAAAAGAAAAAAGTTGGCGATAAAATTGAAGTAACATTCTATCGAAATGGTGAAAAAATGACGAAGACAGCTACTTTAGCAGATAACTCTTCTGCTAAGAATTAATAAAGAAAGTCTCTTTCGTATTGAAAGAGACTTTCTTTATCGGCTATACTAAAAGAATAGGAGGGATTTAATATGACAATTGAAAACCCAACTCGTACGGAAATTGGTGAAGTATTGAAAAATAGCAAAACAATTGCGGTTGTTGGATTATCTAACAAACCAGAACGTACATCCTATATGGTTTCAAAAGCAATGCAGGATGCAGGGTATCGTATTATCCCAGTAAACCCAGTCGTAGATGAGGTACTGGGAGAAAAAGCTGTTCCGTCATTAAAAGATATTAAGGAGCATGTCGATATCGTAAATGTATTCCGTCGTTCTGAATTTTTAATGGACGTCGCAAAGGAATTTGTGGAGATTGATGCGGATGTTTTTTGGGCACAATTAGGAGTACAAGATGAAGATACATATAAATTTTTAAAGGAAAAGGGATATACTGTTATTATGGATCGTTGTATAAAAGTAGAACATGCAATGACGAGGTAGTATAGACATTGTAAACGAAAGATCGATTCAGCTCGGGAGAATACTTGAAGACTGGGTAGATGAACGAGGTGTTCATCATGAGATTTTTTAAAGGCTGTTTTTGGGGATTGCTACTTGTTATCCCATTTTGGATAATTGTCATTTGGTTAATTGCCAAATGGTGGAGTGTGTAATTGGAATACATATCCATTTTTCGTTGACAAACGATTATTTTTCTGAAATAGTAGCCTAGAGGAATCCTTGTGAAAAAACAAGGATTTTTCTATTGAAAATAGTATATAAAAGACATAACATAACTTGCCAAAAGGATGGTTAAGGCGTTATTCTATAATAGAAACATATGTTCTGATTTGATTAGGAAAGGGGCAAGGAGTTTGGCAAAGCATCAGTTTCAATATAATGAAGATGCCATTCAAGTGCTTGAAGGTCTTGAAGCCGTTCGAAAACGCCCGGGTATGTATATCGGGAGCACGGACAGCCGTGGATTGCATCATTTAGTATACGAAATAGTAGATAACTCAGTTGATGAAGCATTAGCGGGGTTTGGCGACGAAATTTCTGTCGTAATACATAAGGATAATAGTATTAGTGTTATTGATAAAGGGCGCGGGATGCCTACGGGAATGCATAAACTTGGAAAACCTACACCTGAAGTGATTTTAACTGTACTTCATGCAGGGGGGAAGTTTGGACAAGGAGGTTATAAAACGAGTGGCGGTTTACACGGTGTTGGTGCATCTGTTGTAAATGCATTATCAGAATGGCTCGTTGTAACCATTAAACGCGATGGGTATATATATGAACAACGTTTTGAAAATGGTGGTGTTCCTGCAACGACACTAGAGAAAATTGGAAAAACAAAACAATCTGGAACAACGATGCATTTTAAACCAGATCCATCAATTTTCAGTACAACAAATTATAATTATGAAACGTTATGTGAGAGATTACGTGAATCTGCATTTCTGTTAAAAGGTATGAAAATCACTATAAGAGATGAACGAAATGATTTAGAAGATGTTTTTCATTATGAAACAGGAATTGAAGCATTTGTTTCTTACTTAAACGAAGAAAAGGACTCTATACATCCAGTTGTTTACTTCACTGGTGAACAAAATGGGATTGAAGCAGAACTTGCATTTCAATTTAACGATGGCTATTCAGAAAATATTCTTTCATTCGTAAACAATGTACGTACGAAAGATGGGGGGACACATGAGGCAGGATTTAAAACAGCGATGACACGTGTCTTTAATGAATATGCTCGTAAAGTCTCTTTGCTAAAAGAAAAAGATAAAAACCTAGAAGGTACAGATATTCGCGAAGGGTTAGCGGCGATTGTTTCTGTACGTGTACCGGAGGATTTATTGCAATTTGAAGGTCAAACAAAAGGTAAGCTTGGTACAAGTGAAGGACGTTCATCTGTCGATGCAATTGTTTCGGAACATTTAGCATACTTTTTAGAAGAAAATCCAGATGTAGCAACACTTCTTGTGAGAAAAGCAATTAAAGCAGCACAAGCCCGTGAAGCAGCGCGTAAGGCTAGAGAAGAAGCTCGTACTGGTAAGAAGAAAAAACGTTCAGAAGGAACGTTGAGTGGGAAGTTAACACCTGCGCAATCACGTAATCCACAGAAGAACGAACTATATTTAGTAGAGGGTGACTCTGCTGGTGGCTCTGCAAAGCAAGGGCGTGATCGCCGTTTCCAAGCTGTCTTGCCACTGCGAGGTAAAGTCATTAACACGGAAAAAGCAAAGCTTGCTGATATTTTCAAAAATGAAGAAATCAATACAATTATTTATGCAATTGGTGGCGGCGTTGGAAATGAATTTACTGTCGAAGATATCAACTATGATAAAGTCGTAATTATGACCGATGCTGATACGGATGGCGCACATATTCAAGTGTTACTACTTACGTTTTTCTACCGCTATATGAAGCCGTTAATTGAAGCTGGTAAAGTATTTATTGCTCTTCCACCTTTATATAAAGTAAGTAAAGGAAAAGGGAAAAGCGAAGTCATTGAATATGCATGGTCAGATGAAGAATTAGATGGCGTAACGAAAAAGGTCGGTAAAGGATATATGTTGCAGCGCTATAAAGGTCTTGGCGAAATGAACGCGGATCAATTATGGGAAACAACAATGAATCCAGAAACGCGTACGCTAATTCGCGTAAAAATTGATGATGCAGCAAGAGCAGAACGCCGCGTGACGACATTGATGGGTGATAAAGTAGAACCACGTCGGAAATGGATTGAGCGTAATGTACAGTTTGGTATGCAAGAAGAAGGTAATATTTTAGAGAATGAAATGATTATGGAGACGGAGGTGGAATAACATGCAGGCAGAGAAGTTTCATGACCTCCCGCTTGAAGACGTGTTAGGTGACCGCTTTGCACGTTATAGTAAATATATTATTCAAGATCGCGCGCTACCAGATGCTCGTGATGGTTTAAAGCCAGTACAACGTCGGATTTTATATTCAATGTATGTAGAAGGAAACGTACATGATAAACCATTTCGTAAATCAGCTAAAACAGTTGGTAATGTTATTGGTAACTATCATCCACACGGTGATTCTTCTGTATATGAAGCGATGGTACGTTTAAGCCAAGATTGGAAAGTACGTAACGTATTAGTTGAAATGCACGGAAATAATGGTAGTGTTGACGGTGATCCAGCGGCAGCAATGCGTTATACAGAAGCTCGTTTATCGCCAATTGCATCTGAGTTACTCCGTGATATTGATAAAGAGACAGTAGAATTTGTATCAAACTTTGACGATACAAGTGAAGAACCTGTTGTATTACCAGCAATGTTCCCGAATTTATTGGTAAACGGTTCAACAGGGATTTCAGCTGGATATGCAACAGAAATTCCACCGCATCACCTTGGAGAAGTAATTGATGCAACAATGATGCGTATCGATAAGCCAAATAGTTCCGTAGATGATTTATTAACAGTTATAAAAGGACCTGATTTCCCAACAGGTGGCATTATTCAAGGGCTTGATGGAATTAAAAAAGCATATGAAACAGGAAAAGGGAAAATCATCATTCGTGGAAAAGCGGAAGTTGAAACGATTCGCGGTGGCAAACAGCAAATTGTCATTACAGAAATTCCATACGAAGTCAATAAAGCAAACCTTGTAAAGAAAATGGATGAACTACGTCTAGATAAAAAGCTAGATGGAATTGCGGAAGTACGTGATGAGACAGATCGTACAGGTCTTCGTATTGTTGTGGAACTAAAAAAAGAAGCAAACGCAGAAGGTATTTTAAATTACTTATATAAAAATACTGATTTACAAGTTCCATATAACTTCAATATGGTGGCTATAAATAATCGTCGTCCAACATTAATGACGTTACCCAAGATTTTAGATGCGTACATTGGGCATCAAAAAGAAGTTGTTACACGTCGTTCGGAATATGAGTTGCGAAAAGCTGAAAATCGTCAACATATTGTGGCAGGTTTAATGAAAGCATTATCGATTTTAGATGAGGTAATTGAAACAATTCGAGCATCTAAAGATAAGCGTAATGCAAAAGATAATTTAAGTGCAAAATTTGGATTCACAGAAGCGCAGGCAGAAGCAATTGTATCCTTGCAACTGTATCGTTTAACAAATACAGATATTACAGCACTAGAAAAAGAAGCGGAAGAACTAGAGAAGAAAATTACAGAATTACAAGCGATTTTACAAAGTGAGAAAAAGCTCCTTCAGGTCATTAAAGCAGATCTAAAGAGAGTAAAGAAAACGTATAGCGATAATCGCCGTGCTGTTATTGAAGAGGAAATTGAAGAAATTAAAATTGATGTGGAAGTTATGATTCCACAGGAGGATGTCATCGTTACTGTAACGAAAGAAGGTTATGTGAAGCGAACTGGTTGGCGCTCACATAATGCATCGAACGGGAAAGACTTCGGTATGAAAGAGGGCGACATCTTACTCGAGCGTTTCGATACAAATACAACAGAAATAGTTCTCTTATTTACGAATAAAGGAAATTATATTTATCTTCCAGTATACGAAATGCCGGACATTCGTTGGAAAGATTTAGGTCAGCATGTGGCAAATATCGTTTCACTTGATAGGGACGAGACATTAATTTGGGCAACCGTTGTACCGAATTTCGAGGAAGAAAAGCGATTTATTGTGTTTGTTACACGAAATGGTATGATTAAGAAAACGGAATTAAATCAGTATAAAGTTCAGCGCTATTCAAGAGCGTTTGTAGCCGTAAACTTGAAAAAAGATGATGAAGTTGTCGATATCTTCGCAACAGATGGAACAAGTGATATTGTTCTTGCAACACATGGTGCATATGCACTTATTTTTAATGAAGAAGAAGTAAGCCCAGTTGGTGTAAGAGCAGCTGGGGTAAAAGGGATTAATTTAAAAGAAGATGATTATGTTGCTTCTGGTAGACCGTTAAATAGTGAAAAAGATCAATTGATTCTCGTAACGCAGCGCGGTGCAGTTAAGCGATTAAAAGCTTCCGAAATTGAGAAATCAACAAGGGCGAAGCGAGGCCTTGTTATCTTCAAAGAGTTAAAACGTAATCCGTACCGTATTGTCGGTATTGAAATTGTTCGTGATGATGAACTTGTTTATATGAAAACAGAAAAACAGATTGTAGAAGAAATAGATCCAAAAGCATTTCGTAATAAAGACCGGTATAGTAACGGTAGTTTAGTACTAGATGTTACTGATACGGGTGAAGTGGTTGAGACGTGGACGAAGAAACGGATATAGTGAATAAACGATAGTAAGTATTTCAATTAAATATACTTATCTTATTAGTGAAACCCATGTTCTATATAGAACATGGGTTTCTTGGAGTAGTAGGGCTTTAAATTCACCACTATTCTAATTTTTTTAGTTTTTTCATGAAAGTAAACCAAAAAGAATTAGGATGAAAAATAAGGGGGATTATGTATTGATAGAAACGGGGGACAGTACGTCATCATCATATTAAGACGATAAGAAACTCTCGAAAATATATTGTTTCAAGTTATAATCTTTTGTTAAAATCTTAGACTGTTGCGAAGCACAAAAAAGCACTATTCTTTCTGTGAAAATATACAGAAAGAATAGTGCTTTTTTATATTATTTTTAAAATCCCTGTTGCACGCAATAAATATCTTTAATTTTAGCTATAATCTCATCAACAGCGTATAAAATTTCTTCTTCACTTAAATATGGACTAATGGATATACGAATAGAACTATTGGCTTCTTCTTTGGATAATCCAATCTCTTGTAATACATATGACGGTTCTAAACTGTTTGAATTACAAGCAGATCCTGAAGAAATAGAAACAGTTCTCATACCTGCTATAAGTGTTTCTGAACTAATATTTGGGATCATTATATTTATGATATGAGGTATGCTATTTTCCATACATACATTTATGCGAGAAAGGGCTATTTCTTGTTGAATTTGATTTATAACAATTGTTCTTAATTTCAGTGCTTTTTCATAATTCTCTTTTAGTTCTAATATAGCTATATCACTAGCTACGCCCATGCCAGCTATTAGTGAAGTGGGTAATGTTCCACTCCGTAAATATGTTTGTTCACCACCAAACAATAAAGGACGAAAATATTCCTGTTTGTGCTGATTTACATATAAAATGCCTATACCTTTTGGTCCGTAAATTTTATGTCCAGATAAAGATAAAGCATCTATGTCCAATTTTTTCACATCTATTGGTATTTTTCCAAAAGCTTGAACAGCATCTACATGTATCAATGTTTTATATTTTCTGCATAAAGCAGAAATCTCATTGATTGGTTGAATTGTTCCCACCTCAGAATTAACATATGCAAAACTAACAACTCTTGTATCATCATCTAATAAGCGACTCAATGAATCTAAGCAAATGGTTCCATCACGTTTAATGTCCACATATTTTACGATAATACCTCTTCTTTGTAACTCTTTTCCAACCTCTAAAATCGATTTATGGTCTATAGGTGAGAGAATTACATTTACGGGTTCTTTTTCATGATAATCAATTGCTCCTAACAACGCCAAGTTGTTACTTTCTGTTGCACCCGAAGTAAATATTATTTCTTCTTTATGAGCACCAATAGAAATTGCAATCTTACTTTTCGCTTGATACACCGCATACTGTGCTTTTTTTCCCATCACATGCTGAGATGAAGGGTTTGCAAATTCTGTTTTCATGTACTTTTCTACAACTTCGATCACTTTATTATGACATGGAGTAGTAGCAGCATAATCTAAGTACACCTGTCTCATAAGCATTGCCCTCCTTTATCACGAAGAAAACACAGAAAAATTAACGGTTTTTTCATAGATTTCTTCTTTTGACATTTCGCCACTTCCACCAGGATCCGCAACAATCACTTTCATCCCTGTTAAATTATATAGATTAAGAGCGATTTCAATACCTGTACGTACAGGTTGGTAACACTCTCCAGGTGCGAATAATAACAATGCTCTATAACCTGCCTTATGTACCTCAGCTATCATTTCTGTAATTTCTCCTGCACATCCAGTTACACCACAACTAATTAATGTTTTATAATTTCCATCCTCATCTACAAATGATACTTCGGATTGATTTTCTCGATCGTTTAACATTCTCTTTTCTAATTTTCCTTCTTTTACTAGCTTACTAGCGCTTTTTTGAAATCTATATTTAAGCCAAGTTTCAGGGAAAAAAATCGGATTTTTTCGGTTAGGCAAGATACTCTGTTGATTAAAGTATTTACTCTTTTCTAAACTTGTAACGTAAGCTTCTGGAATTTCTGTATATCTCTCATAAAACTCTTTGCGAAGATCACTAACACTTGCATTTGTAGATGGAACGTATTGCCAATCATTAATTAACAATAGGTATTTAATGTCTTTAAATTGTTCATAAAATTGCTCGCCTAATTGAATTCCGATATTCCAAGTGTATAAAGGGAATATACCTACCCTACGTGAAATCCTCTCTTTCATCATATCTGTTTTCTGTTCTTCGATAATTCCAGGAGTTAAGCTATTTGTTTCTTCATTAAAAAAGAGCATAAAATGCCCTGACATAATTACTAATTCTTCTTGAGTAGTATTTTTTAATTCTTCACTGATTAACTTGATCATTTCTTCTTCTGATGCAACTAATTGATGAATTCCTTTCTTTTTTACATTCATTGAATTCGACATAAGTTACCTCCTTAAAATGTATGGAGGCAGTGCTTGGATTTGAACCAAGGAATTAGGTTTTGCAGACCTATGCCTTACCACTTGGCGACACTGCCATCATATAAAGTTTAGATACTAATTTGAAACTTGTTTATCATGTTGTTCATAGTATCATCCTTAAAAAATAACCGTCAATAATATTCTGAATATAATTATTTTTCTCAACATCAAAATGAATCCCTAGAAAATTTATTGAAAATATAAGCATTCAAATAAAATAAAGAGATATACAAGATATTTTAAAATAATAGTGTTTTTGAAGAATAAGAAACATAGCCATAAAATACTTTTTTTTAGTCTATGGTTGATTATTCGGTATAAATTTCTCAAAAGATAATCAGTTTTTTATTTTGCAAATATAAGATGCTACATGCTATTGTTAGTTATGATTTTTAGAAATTCTTGTTTTCTAAAAGAGCTGATTCATTATAAACGAGTTTTCAGCCAAAGGGTAATTAACCATGAAATCATCATACATACAAGATCTTTCAACTCATAAAGGCTTAAGAGCTTATGCTATGTAACCAGTTGAATATCAAAATAATAACAAGCAACATGCTAAATAAAGCTATTAATACTAACAATTTAGTGAGAAAGGAATCCAATATGTCCAAACAAACAATTGCTTATATTCAAATGTCATTTGCAATGGTTGCAATTGGAAGCTTCGTTATTGTTAATAAGTACATTATTAAAGAACTTCCTATATTTATTGCTTCTGAGCTTAGATTACTAATTGCTTGCTTAATATTACTTCCTTTATTTTTATATAAAGGTGAAAAAATGCCTAAACTAGTAAAAAAGGATTACATCATATTTTTTCTTCAAAGTTTTATAGGGGTGTTTTTATTTAGTGTTTGCACATTATATGGTTTAAGACAAACAACAGCTTTAGATAGCGGCATTATTATGAGTTGTACGCCTGCAATAATGGCTTTAATCTCTTATTATTTTCTAAAAGAAAGATTAGGAATGAATAAAATAGGAGGGATTCTTTTAACTATTTTAGGTACATTGTCTATCAATGTTTTTGGTCAGGTATTAAATTTTAATGTAGGCTCGCACCCATTAATAGGAAATATGTTAATCTTCTGTGCTGTTATTGGAGAAGCGATTTTCTTTTCCTTTGGAAAATTAATTTCTACACCTTTAAGACCTTTAACGATGACAACAATTATGAGTTTGACAGGTGCGGTATTATTTTTGCCTTCTGCAATATATCAATCTTTACATTTTAACTTTTTAACTGTATCTCCATTGGCGTGGCTACTCGTATTATATACAGGAGTTGTAATTACTGTATTAGCTGTTCTATTAATGAATCAAGGGTTAGAAGTGGTATCAGCGGGGACAGCGGCAGTATTTACTGCTTTAATGCCTATAAGCACAGTAATTTTATCAGCCTTTATATTACATGAACCTCTCTTCTGGTATCATATTTTTGGAATGACATTGGTTATTTTGGGTATTTTTGTTATTACTAACTCTTCGAGTGAAAGTAAAGAAATGTTTGAAAGAAGCAGGCAAGAAAATATGTAACAATAAATTTTCTCAATATAAGATTGCATATATTGTTGATTTCAATATTCAAAAAAACACATTGTTAATTTACAATAATTTAAGAACTATAGAACAGTAATAAATGTGTTAACTATATTCTGTAATAAAGGAGTCCATAAATGAAAAAAGTATATCCCTTTTTAATGACTGTATCTGTATGTATATTTATATCTGCTTGTTCCAATCAAACAAATTCTGAAAAAGAGGTAGAATCTGATAATAAAAAAGCTCCAATAGCTGAAACTAATGTAAAAGCTAAGCCTTATACAGAACCATTAACACAAGTAGGACAAAAAGCAAAGCATCCACTTGGAACAGTGATTCTAAAGCAATTAAGTGAGCCTAATACAATGATAGAAGCAGGGCCTCTTCATATTCAAGTAGAAAGAATTAAGGTAATTCAGAGTACAGAAGTAAGTGAAATTGGGAAATACAACTTAAAAGAACGAGAATTAGGTACAGAGCAAATGAATGCAATACAATTTACAACCACTTTAGAAAATACTTCAGATCAAGTACTTGATTTGGAACAAGGGCCTTTTAAAACACTTGTTTTAAGTAATGGTGAACAAGTAGATGTATATAAAATGAATGCGGATCCAAAAAGTCGAAGCTTAAATGCGAAGGAAAAAATGAAGTTTACACTTATCTGTTTCTTATCTCAAGCTCCAAATGATGTTAAATTCGTAAAAGTAATTACTGATGCGATACGAGATCAGCAAACAAAAAATGAAGTGAGCACAGTAACTACTACTGAGATTACTATGTAAAAAAGAAAACAGCCTGATGAGGCTGTTTTCTTGTGTTTTCCAATTAAAAAGCGCAGTATCCAACAACTGGTTTAGAAGAACCAGTTTTAATGAAATAGTCAGGAGCAAAGCCTTGATCTAACTCACCACCATAGCCATTATCATCTACAAAATCCCAAACCTTACTTCCCATATAAGATTCGCCATTCACATAGCAAAATAACCAAAGTTGAGTGCCATCTGGAATGTTTGATTCGGTCCGTGTGCCATTTATTGTTGGAGTTGTGCGAAGATCTAGCCCAGAACCTGTTTTTTGTACCGGATAAAAAGCAGCTTCCGTTACCGATTGACTTGCAAATAAAACCGAACCTGCTACCGCTACTGAAGCAATTGATAATGCAACTTTTTTAAACATACGTGTTACCTCCTAATAAATTATATTTTATTGCAGATGGGGAATCCCCCTCATACCTATCAAATAAAAATCATCCTTTATTCAAGATTGGTAAGCATGAGGGAGAGCCCCTTTACTCCCCTATAAATTAATAGAATGTATGGTTAAAAATAAAAAATAAAGCTAATGTTTGTTTCTTTATCAATACTCTAGTTATGAGTTTGAAAAAATAGCGTTTTTGGTAAAATAAAAACTCTTATTTGTTGTTTTCAAACCATGTTTGAAACGTTTGTAAAGACTGTTCGCCTAATATACGATTCATTTCCTTTCCATCTTTGTAAGAAATAATTGTAGGTGTTCCTTTTATTTGAAACATATCCCAACCTTGTTTATATTCTTCTAGATTCAAAACTTGCATATCAATATTCATATTTTTTGTCATAGGAACTACAATTGGTGAAATCCTTTGGCAATGCGGACAGGTCGTTTTGTAGAAATAAACTATTTTTGTTTTGTGATTTGATAGATCTTGTTGCAATTGTTCGGGGGTAATTTGATTTTTATAATAATTTACCTCCTCAGTACTTATGGTTTTTTCACTTTTTGTTCCTTTATTGGTTAGAACAAAAATAAGTGTAAATATTGATAAAATAGTAATAATGAAAAAAAGAATTTTTTTCATATACAGTTTCTCTCCTTGCTTATTTTCATAAGAATAAAGCCACAAATAATAATAAGAAGAAAGGCTATTAGAGCGAGAAATGGGATTGTAATAAATCCGAACCAATCTAAATAATCCCCTGTGCAAGGTATTCTCCCACATGATGTTCCGTTTTCAGATAAAAATGGGATTTTTTGAAGGGAATAGTGATAGGCAGCTATACATGCGCCAATGATAGCGAGAGTCAAACTATAAATCCCAATTCTATAATCTTTTCGTATAATAGCTGTTCCTAGTAAAAGAACTAGTGGATACATGAGAATACGTTGATACCAGCATAATGTACAGGGCTCATATTTCATTATTTCAGACAGATACAAACTCCCGAGGGTTGCAATAAAGGAAACCGACCAGCTACTAAACAATATGTATTCTAGTTTTTTTTCTGTATTGTTCATGACTTCACCCTTCCTTTTTTAGAGATGGAAATAATGAAATAAATCCTCTAAGAAAATAGAAGATAAAAAATAAATTTTAAAAATAGTTAGCTCAAGAGTTATTATAAATTATGTTTTTGTTTTGTATATTGAGAAAATTTTGATTTTATAAAATCTTATAGAAGAATAAAGTAAATAAGGTGAGATGAATTGAAAGTGGGCGTATGCTTTTTGGGGAATGCCTATGCCTATCAAGCAAATGTTTTATAGTACTCTCAAAACGGAAATTTCTTCTCTACAGTCATTTATAAGAATTCAGCTTGTCTTGTTATTTAAGTAACGGCTAATAATCAGTGGGGTATGAAGAAATCCCCACTGATTAAAGCTTTACTTTATTTTTACCGATCTAAGAATGAGCAAATGGTTATGTAAATAAAATAAAACTTGATATAATAACTATGAAATCGTTCTCAAATATGGAGGAAATATATGAAAAAAATAGGAGTAGGGATTGTAGGATTTGGATTTTCAAGTACAACATTTCACATCCCTTTATTACAAACGATTGATGAATATGATATTCGCGCTATTGTATCTTCGAAAGAAGAAGTAGTAAAGCAGGCATTACCAACTGTGCAAGTTGTTAACACAATTGAAGAATTGGTAGAACGAGAAGATATTGATCTTGTTGTTATTACGTCACCAAATACAACGCATTTTCCATTTGTAAAAGAAGCTATTGTACATGGAAAACATGTAGTTGTAGAAAAGCCATTTGTTGTTTCAGTTGAAGAGGGTGAAGAACTTATTAGATTGGCGAAAGAGCATAATGTCTTTGTTAGTGTTTATCATAATCGCCGCTTTGATAATGATTTTTTAACAATAAAGAAATTAATTGAGGAAAAACAAATTGGAAATGTGTATACATATGAAGCTCATTTTGATCGCTTCCGTCCTCATGTACGTGATCGCTGGCGTGAAAATAACTTACCAGGATCGGGGATTTTATACGATCTAGGATCGCATTTAATTGACCAGGCATTACATTTATTCGGAAAACCAGATGCTGTTAGTGCGGATATAGTAAAGCAACGACCTGGGGCAGAAACGGATGATTATTTCCATATTGTACTTTACTATGGAATCAAGCGTGTCATTTTACATAGTAGTAGTTATGTGAAACATGCAGGCCCTCATTTTAATGTTCATGGGGATAAAGGCTCAATTGTTAAATATGGTATGGATTCACAAGAAGACCAATTAAAAGCTGGTATGAAGCCAGGTGATATAGGATATGGAGAAGATAGTGAAAGTAATTTTGCTGTTTTAGAAACAGAAGAAGAAGTGAAGCATATTTCAACAGAAGTGGGATGCTATGAAATGTATTATAAAGGAATTCGAGATAGTATAGTAAATGGTATGCAACCTCCTGTAACAGCTGAAGAGGGTTTACAGGTGATTCAACTTATTCAATTGGCAATTGAAAGTAGTGCAACAGGTAGAGTTATCTCACTATAAGTTAAAAAGACACGATTTCGTGTCTTTTTTTTGGATTTTAGGATTGGAATATATGTGTTTGTTGTGGGATATAATTTTTCTCTTCGAATGAAATATAAACAATTCAAATTACTAATCTAATTTTCCCGAGTGACATTTTCAGGGTTGGAAAGCCCATAAAAAAACATCGTAATGATATCTTTTATATGTTTTTCACGATCGTCCTCCAAGAGTTGTACACCGTAATCTTCGCCGAACTTACTAAACATTTGAATGTATAGTAATATCATTTCTTTTGAAAGATTGGGATTAATTTCATTTTGGCGTTGTGCATTTTCTAATATCTCTAAAAACCAAGGCAGGACTGTTTCATTTTGGTAACGATATATAAATTCGCGAAGCTCTGGATCTTTTTGGATTACTTGCAACAGCATGTCAGGGTGAAATAAACTACCACTTTCCATTTTACGTCGCATCATCTTATGAAACATCTCTTGAAATGTCATATTTTCAGCTGCTATCTCTTGATAGAATTGAAACTCAGTCGTCGCAAATTCGTGAATAAGCTCTCGGAAAAGCGCATCTTTACTACCAAAATGATTATAAATGGTAACTTGAGATACTTTTGCTTTTTTTGCGATGTCCTCTATTTTTACTTCATTAAATCCACGCTCTGAAAATAATGATAACGCAGCGTCTTTAATGGCGCGTTTTTTCTTTTCTTTTACTTTTTCAAAACCGTTCAATACAATCACCTCATTTAAAATATACAAGAAAATAGAGATGAAAACAATATTTTTGAAATATGAACATAAAAATATTTCAAAAAGTTGTTGCCAATTTAAATAGAGAGGAGTACAATAATTTTGAAATATAAAATACGAAATATTTCAAAAAATGAGGTGGAATAATGATTTCAGTCCAAAATGTCACAAAAAAATTTTCAAATGGAAAAGGATTATTTGATATTACTTTTCAAGTAAAAGAAGGTGAAGTTTTCGGTTACCTAGGGCCAAATGGTGCAGGGAAATCAACAACGATTCGTAATTTAATGGGATTTATAAAGCCAACTGCTGGTCATGCAGAAATTTTCGGTCTAGACTGCTGGAACGAAGCTGCAAAAATTCAAAGGGAAGTTGGTTATTTACCAGGGGAAATTTCCTTTATAGAAGGAATGAATGGATTAGAATTTTTAAAACTTATGCAAGGTATGCGCGGATTGAAAGATGTAAAGAGACGTAATGAGCTTATTGAAAGATTACAATTTGATGTGAAAACACCAATTCGGAAAATGTCTAAAGGGATGAAACAAAAAGTAGGAATTGTAGCTGCATTTATGCATGATCCAGAAGTGTTAATTTTGGATGAACCAACGTCAGGATTAGATCCACTCATGCAGCAAACTTTTATTGATTTAATACTAGAGGAAAAACAAAAAGGAAAGACAATCCTTATGTCATCCCATATTTTCACAGAAATTGAGCGGACATGTGACCGGGTAGCTATTATTAAGGATGGTCGCCTTGTAACGGTGGAAAATATTCATGATTTACAAGGCATGAGAAGACAGGTAATGGATGTAACGGTTTCATCTCAAGTGGAAATGCGTTCTTTACAAAAGGAAAATTTACACTTTGAAGCGGTGAAGGGGAATACAGTGTCCATTATTGTACAGGGGAATTATCAGGAAGTATTACAAACGCTTGCTAGGTATAATGTGAAAGCACTTCA
The DNA here is from genome assembly GCF_000374885.1 of Bacillus sp. 105MF. Classification (NCBI taxonomy): domain Bacteria; kingdom Bacillati; phylum Bacillota; class Bacilli; order Caryophanales; family Bacillaceae; genus Bacillus; species Bacillus sp. 105MF. Next base: position 204,743 of record NZ_KB895570.1, read on the forward strand.
AACGAGGGCGATGGATTTAGAACATTTATTTATGCATTATTATGATGCGAAGGAGGGTGTGAAACATGAATAAACAGCTGTTTTTAGCTAGCTTTAAAGAAAATCAAAAAAGCATATGGAGTTATTCAATTGGTGCGGCTCTTTATTTGTGGTTATTAATTTGGATATTTCCATCGCTCGTATCTGCGAAAGGATTAAATGAAATGATAGATGCTATGCCAGATAGTGTGAAAAAGATTGTTGGCATGGAAAATTCGATTCAAAATGTAAGTGATTTTTTAGCAGGTGAATACTATGGCATGTTGTTTCTAATTATATTGACAATTTTTAGTGTAACGGTTGCTACACATGTAATGGCTTGTTATGTAGATAAAGGGGCGATGGCTTATTTGTTGGCAACACCGGTATCTAGAGTGAAAATTGCAATAACACAAGGGGTAGTTCTTATTCTAGGATTGCTGATTATTATACTTGCGACGTATGGAGCTGGTGTATTAGGAGCAGAGTGGCTCTTGAAAGATAACAATTTAAATCAAGAAGTATTCTTCAAAATGAATTTAGTTGGGGGGCTGTTATTTTTCGTAGTCAGTGCCTATTCATTTTTATTCTCTTGTATATGTAACGATGAAAGAAAAGCTCTTAGTCTTTCTGCCAGTGTTACAATTTTGTTTTATTTACTAGATATGGTAGGGAAATTAAGTGATAAGCTAGAATGGATGAGAAATATATCATTATTTACGTTGTTCCGTCCAAAAGAAATTGTGGCAGGGACATATAACATATGGCCGGTAAGTATTGGATTAATTTTTGGTGCGATTTGTATCTTTGTAGTAGCGATTGTATTGTTCAAAAAGAGAGATTTACCGCTATAGATAAATAGAGTTGAAAAGATAGTTAGTTCCTTTATGAACTAACTATCTTTTTTTATTTCTGGAAAATTATAAAAAAAGTGAACCTTTTTCCCCACTAAACCATCTAATAAGTGTAAAGTTTTATTGGAAGATATAAAGTGAAACTTTAATTAGTAGGGGGGGTCTTCATCCCCAATTGATTATTAGCCGCCCCACCTAACTTCTTTGCTTTCGCTGGATTTTGAGGTGGTGGGTCTTACTGCCCCGCAAATAGCGGGATAAAACGGGAGGATAGACAGTGAAAGTAATACCTGTATATAAAATAATGGTAAAAGAAGAGAGTAATGTTTCTTTAGCTAAAAACGGTGATCATGAAGCATTTGTCTCTTTAATACATACACATAAAGTTCAGCTCTATCGTATAGCCAAAGCAATGCTATATGATGAGAATGACGTAGAAGATGCGATACAAACAACAATTCTAAAGGCTTATGAAAATATAAAAAAGCTTAAAAATGAAGAGTTTTTCCAAACATGGTGCATTCGAATACTGATGAATCAGTGTAATGAAATGATACGATCACGAAAAAAGGTAATTGCGATAGAAGGAAATAATGATTATATGATAGCATTTGATTCTTATGAAGATATAGATCTTCATAATGCAATTCAGTCTTTAAATGAAGAATTAAAAGCTGTAACAGTACTCTACTATTATGAAGATATGAATCAAGAAAATATTGCGGCATTATTAGAAATACCAAAAGGAACTGTTAAATCAAGGTTGTCACGGGCAAGAGAACAACTGCAGAAGCAATTACGAATGGAATAGGAGGTGTATGTGTTGGATAAGGATGAATTATTTGATGAAAAACTGAAAAAGCGAATAGACCGAGAGAAAACAATGTTACCGGAGCAGTTGAATCGGAAAATTAATGATACATTACATAATCTCCCGGTTAAGAAGAAGTCTTATAGAGTTCAAGCTATGGCTGTTAGTGTGGCAATAATGGCATTGTCAATTGTTTCTATGTTTGAATTTTCTGTGCAAAGTTTTGCGCAAAAAGGTGGAGTATTTGAATATGTAACGAAAAAGGCATTTTCAGATTATGAAAATGAGGAAGAAACAAAATCTAATGTAAATTATCCTGAAAAAGAAAAAATTCACAAAAAAATGCTGGATTCAATCGATCATTTTAAAAATGTTAAGGGGCAATTTGAAGAGTACTCTAGTTCATCTCGCTTAATTACTACTTATAAGTACGCAATTGATACAAGGAATCAGAGAGGGATTTCTTCTAAAGAGGATCGTCAGTCAAAAAAAATGACAGTTTTATATAACCAAGGGAAAAAACAAGAATTTAATGATAAAGATTATACACATAAAGAAGTGAGATGGAAGTCAGAACCTAAAAATATAGAGTTATTAAAACTAACACCTACTGAAAGAGCATTTAATAAAGTGGGGGAGAAAAAGCGGTATGATGATGAATATGTCGGACTAGCAAAATATAGTATTCAATCGGAGTTTGCAAATTTGTTAATTCGATATAAAGATTGGAATTTTAAAGAAACAAAGTATCTTGGATTAGACTGTTATAAAATAGAGGGCGTTATAAACATAGAGATGCCTTTAAGTACATCTGAAGACTTACGAGGAAAATTCGAAATGATTGTAGAAAAAAATACGGGGATTATGTTGAATTTTCTTAGTTTTCATAATGGAATGATCCAGTATTCTATTACTACGGAAAAGATACAAATAAACAAAGGGATTGATGAGAACGTATTTCAAAAAGATGTTTCTTCATACGAAAAAATTGAAAAATGTATTGAATAAATAATGATCTTGTTATTTTGATAGTTTTTAATTCGTATAGAATAATAAATATCGGGGGAACTAATATGGAGAAGAATTTACCTTCACGTGAAAAAAAGAATAAGAAAAAATATAAAAAAGGAAAAGTGATAGGGATATTTGTAGGGGTGTTGTTAGCTGTTGGAATAGGATATGGTGCGTATCTGTATAATAAAACTTCAAATGCGGTACAAAAAGCTTCTCTCAGTCTAGCACGTGGTGAGAAATCTGATTTGCGTGAGGAAGTTGTAAAGCCAATAACAAATAATGTTTCTCTTTTAATTATGGGCATTGATGAAAATCAAGAGCGTCAAAAAGAATATAATGGTGCATTTCATACAGATGCATTATTACTAGCTACTTTTAATAAGGATGATAAGACAGTCAAGTTAATAAGCATACCACGTGATACATATACATATGTTCCAATCGAAAAGAAAAAGGATAAAATAACACATGCATATGGTAGGGGCTTTGTAAAGAACGGAAAGGATGGAGGACCGCAAGCGTCTGTTGAAGCGGTAGAAAAATTATTACATGTACCAGTTGATTATTTTGTGAAATTCAATTTTAATTCATTTATAAAAATTGTTGATGATTTGGGTGGTATTGAAATAGATGTTCCAATTGAGTTTTCTGAACAAAATAGTAAAGATGAACCGGAGGCTATTCATTTAAAAAAAGGAATGCAAACATTAACTGGTGAACAAGCACTTGCTCTTGCAAGAACACGTCATATCGATAGTGATGCTATGAGAGGACAGCGTCAGCAGCTTGTCATTGAAGCGATCTTAACAAAATTAAAAAGTGCAGGATCTGTTACGAAAATAGGAAAGATGATTGATGCTGTAGATGGTGAGTTTAAGACAAACTTAACTTTGGCTGATATGCTGTCGTTTTATAAATATGGATTAAATGCTTCAATTGAGAAAATTCAATTAGCTGGAGATGATTTGTATTTACCGAATGGGCCGAAAGGTGAACGAGTCTATTATTATAATCCAGATACAAAGAGTTTGAGAGAACTTAGTAATATACTTCGAATACATCTTGGATTAAGTGAACAGCAAATTAAAAAAGAAGATGGGGAGAGTTAAAGTATATGAAAAACATAATATAAAATATTTTTTAGTAAAGCAGATCATTATAAATATCTGCTTTTTTGTTTGAATGATACAGTGAAGGTTTTTACCTCGATCTTTCGCTTGGTCAACAATTAACAATAATAGCTATTTTGTTAGTTACTTTAAAAGGGGAAGCTGCTGTAACTGGCGAGGGCTTTATGCATTGGCATCAACTTTATCAGCGATGCATGTTATTCCGTTAGAAGGATTAGCTCGTCTATTAGGGGGGGATCGTTTTATCCCGCATTAACGGGCAGTAAGACCCACACCTCAAAATTTGGCAAAAGCAAAGAAGTTAGGTGGGGGATGAACTGCCCGTAAAAGCCCGATTGGTTCAACTAATAATCAGTGGGGATGAAGAAAACCCCCACTGATTAAAGTTTCACTTTATGTCAGAAACGCGCGCTATCGTAAATTTAATTGGTAATGGTATTGCAACTGTAGTTGTTGCGAAAAGCGAAAATGAATTTAATGAGGGGAAAGATAAACAGATGCTAATAGGTATGCAAAAAGAAAAAATAGCCGGATAAAAAGGTCAGTAAAGCTGACTTTTTTTATTTTGTTAAGAAAGGATTTACTAGAATTATACATTATTTATTAACAATAATTCAGAAGAGTTTTCTTTACAATTGGAATAAATAGAAGAAAAATCAAATGCATATAGTAATACAAGAAAATTCTATATCAACGTAATAGAATGTTTATGAATATTACTGTAATAAAATAATTTTTACAAAATTTTTAATAATAATACTTTACAAAAAACAAAAAATTAGTAGAATAATAGTTAATAGGAATCTTTTGATAAGAATATAAAGAAAAACAGAATTATCAGAAATTTCTTAATCTAGAAACGTACAGGAAATTAGGGAGGGTACAAAAAATGAAAAAGAAAAAGATGAAGAAATTAACAGCAGTCGTAGCACCAGTTTTAGCAATGAGTATGGCATTAACTGCATGTTCTACAGGTGGGGACAAAAAAACAAGTACGAATTCAAGCGGAAGTGATAGCAAATCGGATGTTAAATTAGCAGCAAAGCAAGTGCTGAATCGTACAGAAACAAACGAAATTCCAACAATGGATACTTCGAAATCAACAGATACTCTTGGATCACAAATTTTAGGGAATACGATGGAAGGGTTATATCGCCTTGATAAAGATAATAAGCCAATCCCAGCTGCAGCTGAATCAAGTACGAAAAGTGAGGATGGCAAAAAATATACATTTAAACTTCGTAAAGACGCAAAATGGTCAAACGGTGACCCAGTAACAGCAAAAGATTTCGTGTTTGCATGGCAACGTTTGTTAGATCCAAAGACAGCTGCAGAGTACTCATTTATTGCTTATTATATTAAAAATGCAGAAGCAATTAACAAAGGAAAAGCGGAAGTGTCTACACTAGGTGCAAAAGCGATAGATGATTACACACTCGAAGTTGAACTAGAAAGCGCAGTTCCATACTTCTTAAACTTAACGGCATTCCCATCGTACTATCCACTAAATGAAAAGTTTGTAAAAGAAAAAGGGGATAAATTCGGTTTAGAATCGGACACTGTAGTTTATAATGGACCGTTTGTTCTAACTGATTGGAAGCATGAAGAAGGCTGGAAGCTGAAGAAAAATGATAATTACTGGGACAAAAAGAGTGTAAAGTTAGACGAAGTTAACTATAGTGTTGTAAAGGATATGGCAACTCGTGTAAATCTATATGATAGTGGCCAAATTGACTTTACTTTATTAAGTGGGGAGTTTGTTGATAAATATAGAAATAAAAAAGATGAGTTTGGAACATATTCGGAACCAAGTACGTTCTACTTACGTTTAAATGAAAAACGTGGAGGCCAAGATACACCACTAAAGAGCAAAAAATTACGTGAAGCAATTGCGTTATCAATTAATAAAAAGGATTTAGCGAATGTAATTTTAAATGATGGCTCTAAACCTGCTGATTACTTAGTACCAAAAGGATTAGCGAATGGACCTGATGGTAAGGATTTCCAAGAAGCGTTTAAAAATGGTCTGAAAAATGACCCTAAAAAAGCAGCGGCAGCTTGGGAAGAAGCGAAGAAAGAGCTTGGTAAAGATCAAGTAACACTTGAGTTCTTGAACTATGATACAAGTAATGCGAAAAAAGTTGGAGAATATGTAAAAGACCAAATTGAGAAAAACTTAAAAGGTGTAACCGTTAATATTAAAATGCAGCCGTTTAAACAAAAATTAAAATTAGAATCTGAACAAGATTATGATTTCTCATATGCTGGCTGGAATCCAGACTATGCGGACCCAATGACATATTTAGATATGTTTGAATCAACAAATTCTCAAAACCAAATGAGCTATTCAAATCCAAAATATGATGAAATCATCAAAAAAGGAAAGACAGAGTTAATGGCGGATGCGAAGAAACGTTGGGAAGAGTTAGGAAAGGCAGAAAAACTGTTGCTTGAAGAAGATGTAGCGCTTGTACCATTATTCCAAAGTGCTAAATCGTATGTAATGAAACCAAATGTAAAAGGTGTCGTAAAACATAACATCAGTCCAGAATACAGCTTCAAGTGGGCTTACGTAACAGAAGAAAATAGTAAGTAATAGACAGATAGAAAAGCATTTCTAAAGGTAGGGTATCTACTTTTAGAGGTGCTTTTTTTCTATGTAATGAATCTTGTTTAAAGAGACTTCAGATATTAGAAGGGATGTTTGATGCAAAGTTTATATATGAATAATTTTTATATTAATTTAAATAAATGATAGGAAGGGTATTGCTGTCATATAGTGAATGGAGAGATTTTGTAAAGTAGTGTGACTAAAATATACCATCATTATAGTAGAAAATATTTTCGAGATTTAAAAAAATAACTTTACAAAACATAAAAAAATAGTAGAATATTAACTAATAAGAATCTTCTGATAATACAAATATATCAGAAATCTATCGAGGGTATCATCGTACATATAATTAGGGAGGGTACACAATGAAAAAGAAAAAGTTGAAGAAGTTAACAGCGGTTGTGGCACCAGTTTTAGCAATGAGTATGGCATTATCGGCATGCTCGGGATCAGGTGGGGATAAGAAGACAAGTACAACGTCTAATAGTGGTGAAGAGAAAAAATCTGATATTAAATATGCAGCAAAACAAGTATTAAATCGTACAGAAAATCAGGAAATTCCAACAATGGATACTTCAAAATCAACAGATACACTTGGTTCGCAAATTTTAGGGAACACGATGGAAGGGCTATATCGCCTTGATAAAGATAATAAACCAATCCCAGCTGCAGCTGAATCTAGCACGAAAAGTGAGGATGGTAAAAAATATACATTTAAGCTTCGTAAAGATGCAAAATGGTCAAATGGTGATCCAGTAACAGCGAAAGATTTCGTGTTTGCATGGCAGCGCTTACTTGATAAAAACACAGCTTCTGAATATGCGTTTATTGCTTACTATATTAAAAATGCAGAAGCAATTAATAAAGGAGAAGCAGACCTATCTACATTAGGTGCTAAAGCGGTTGATGATTATACCCTTGAAGTGGAATTAGAAAAACCAGTTCCATACTTCTTAAATTTAACAGCATTCCCATCGTATTACCCGTTAAATGAAAAGTTTGTGAAAGAAAAAGGAAATAAATTCGGTTTAGAGGCGGATACCGTTTTATATAATGGACCATTCGTAATGTCTGAATGGAAGCATGAGCAAGGTTGGAAGTTGAAGAAAAACGATAATTATTGGGATAAAAAGAGTGTGAAACTAGAGGAAATTAACTATAGTGTTGTAAAAGACGTAGCTACAAAAGTGAACTTATATGATACTGACGCAATTGACTTTACATTATTATCAGGAGAGTTTGTTGATAAATATAAACCGAAGAAAGATGAATATGGTGAGTATGCAGAATCAAGCACTTTCTTCTTACGTTTGAATGAAAAACGTGGTGGCCAAGATACGCCGCTGAAAAATAAAAAGTTACGTGAAGCAATTGCATTGTCAATTGATAAAAAAGGTTTAGCAAATGTTATCTTAAACAACGGTTCTAAAGCAACGGATCAATTAGTACCAAAAGGACTAGCAACTGGTCCAGACGGTAAAGATTTCACAGAAACATTTAAAAATGGTTTAAAGCAAGATACGAAAAAAGCAGCTGCAGCATGGGAAGAAGCGAAAAAAGAACTTGGTAAAGACCAAGTGGCAATTGAATTGTTAAGTTATGATGATGGAACAGCGAAAAAAGTTGCTGATTATGTAAAAGACCAAATTGAGAAAAATTTAAAAGGTGTAACAATTAATACGAAAATCCAGCCGTTTAAACAAAAGTTAAAACTAGAGACAGCGCAAGACTATGAAATCTCTTACGCAGGTTGGAGCCCAGACTATGCAGATCCAATGACATTTATCGATATGTTTGAAACAAAGAGCCCTTATAACCAAATGAGCTACTCAAATCCAAAATATGATGAAATGGTTAAAAAAGCAGGAAATGAATTAATGTCTGATCCGAAGAAACGTTGGGAAGAGTTAGGAAAAGCAGAAAAATTATTGCTTGAAGAAGATGTAGCGATGGTGCCACTATATCAAACAGGTAGAGCATATGTAATGAAACCAAATGTAAAAGGAATTGTAAAACATAATATCAGCCCAGAGTACAGCTTCAAGTGGGCGTATGTAGAGGAAAAAGGCGGAAAATAATATGAAATTAGAAAAGAGCCTCCGGAAGTAGGTCAACTACTTTTGGAGGTGCTTTTTCATGGAAAGAATCTTGTTCATAATTTGTTTTATTGCTAAAAGGATAAAAATTTAAATTGATTCAGAATGGCAGTGAGGAATTAAAGGGAATTCTTAAATGTATATTATTTATCCCTCTATTAAAGGGCAATAAGACTCCTACCTCAAAAGTTAGTGAAAGCAAAGAAATTAGGTGGGGGATCAACTATCTCTAAAAGCCCGATTAGTGAGGTCTAATAATCAGTGGGGGATGAAAAACCCACACTGATTAAAGTTTCACTTTATAGAGAGAAAGGAGGTTATATATAATTCGAAAAAATAGAGATGAATAAGAAAGCTTTAGTGCTCATATAGTAGATGGGGAGAATCTTGTAATTGTGCTATTAAAAAGCGAATCATTATTATAGAAAAACTATTTTCAGAATTTTGAAAAATAACTTTACAAACTCGAAAAAAATAGTAGAATATTAATTAATAAGAATTTTCTGATAATATCATAAGTATTAGAAAATCTCTCAAATTTATCATCGTACATATAATTTAGGGAGGGTACACAAATGAAAAAGATCAAGAAACTAACAGCGGTTGTGGCACCGGTTTTAGCAGTAAGTATGGCGTTATCGGCATGCTCGGGGTCAGGTGGGGATAAGAAGACAAATACAACGTCTAATAGTGGTGAAGAGAAGAAATCTGATATTAAATATGCAGCAAAACAAGTACTAAATCGTACAGAAACAAACGAAATTCCAACGATGGATACTTCTAAAAATACAGATACTCTTGGGTCACAAATTTTAGGGAATACAATGGAAGGGTTATATCGCCTTGATAAAGATAATAAGCCAATCCCAGCTGTGGCAGAATCAAGTACGAAAAGTGGGGATGGAAAAAAGTATACATTTAAACTTCGTAAAGATGCAAAATGGTCTAATGGAGATCCGGTAACAGCAAAAGATTTCGTATTTGCATGGCAACGGTTAGTAGATCCAAAGACAGCTTCTGAATACGCATTTATTGCTTATTATATTAAAAATGCAGAAGCAATTAACCAAGGAAAAGCAGAAGTATCTACATTAGGTGCAAAAGCAGTAGATGATTATACACTTGAAGTTGAGCTGGAAACCGCAGTTCCATATTTCTTGAACTTAACGGCATTTGTATCGTATTACCCACTAAATGAAAAGTTTGTAAAAGAAAAAGGAGATAAATACGGTTTAGAATCTGATACGGTAGTTTATAATGGACCGTTTGTTTTAACTGACTGGAAGCATGAAGAAGGTTGGAAGTTAAAGAAAAATGATAATTATTGGGATAAAAAGAATGTGAAACTAGAAGAAATTAACTATAGTGTTGTAAAAGATATGGCAACTCGTGTAAATCTATATGACAGTGGTCAAATTGACTTTACACTATTATCAGGAGAATTTGTTGATAAATATAAATCGAAGAAGGATGAATTTGGAACATATTCGGAACCAAGTACATTCTACTTACGCTTGAATCAAAAACGTGCTGGTCAAGATACACCATTAAAGAGCAAAAAATTGCGTGAAGCAATTGCGTTGTCAATTAATAAAAAGGATTTAGCAAATGTAATTTTAAATGATGGTTCCAAACCTGCCGATTTCTTAGTTGCAAAAGGATTAGCGAATGGACCGGACGGTAAAGATTTCCAAGAAACGTTTAAAAACGGTTTAAAACAAGATACGAAAAAAGCAGCGGCGGCTTGGGAAGCAGCGAAGAAAGAGCTTGGTAAAGATCAAGTGACACTTGAATTTTTAAACTATGATACGAGTAATGCAAAAAAAGTTGGTGAGTATGTAAAAGATCAAATTGAGAAAAATTTAAAAGGTGTAACAGTTAATATTAAAATGCAGCCATTTAAACAAAAATTAAAATTAGAATCTGAGCAAGATTATGATTTCTCATATGGTGGTTGGAACCCAGACTATGCAGATCCAATGACATATTTAGATATGTTTGAATCAACAAACTCTCAAAACCAAATGAGCTATTCAAATCCAAAATATGATGAAATCATCAAAAAAGGAAAAACAGAGTTAATGGCAGATGCGAAGAAGCGTTGGGAAGAGTTAGGAAAGGCAGAAAAACTGTTGCTTGAAGAAGATGTAGCGCTTGTACCATTACATCAAAATGCTAGATCGTATGTAATGAGACCAAATGTAAAAGGAATTGTAAAACATAATATCAGCCCAGAGTATAGCTTTAAGTGGGCATATGTAACAGAGAAAGATAGCAAGTAATAAAAAAAGCATTTCCAATGGTAATTACTTTACCTTGGAAATGCTTTTTTTATGAGTAATGTGGAGCTACTTTGAGAAAATAGTACGTTATTTTTGCACAGTACATTACGTTTATGCATATAGGTATTCTAGAAAAAAGAAGGAGAATCTTATGAAACGGAATGTATACATTGACTTTTTAGCTTATTACGGAATTGGAAGCGCACATCCTGGTGGTTTTACATTAACAAAACAGTTATTGGCACAGTTACCATTATACCGTGAAGCAAATGTGCTTGAAATAGGATGCGGAACAGGGCGTACAGCAGCTTATATGAAAAAACAATATGGTTATAACGTCACAGCAGTTGAAAATAATGAAATTATGATTCAAAAAGCAAAAAATAGATGGTCACAAGAACAATTATCCATTGAACTGATTAAAGGAACTGCTGAACAGTTGCCGTTTTTAAATGAGAAGTTTGATCTTGTATTAGGTGAATCTGTACTTGCTTTTACAAACAAAGAACAGGTGATTCCTGAATGTTATCGTGTCTTGCAAAAGAACGGGAAACTTGTTGTCATTGAAATGATAATTGAGAAGCACTTAACAAAAGAAGAAGAGGAGAAAATACTACAATTTTACGGAATAAAGGAGTTACACACAGAAAAGGAATGGATCGATTTATTTCAAACGACAAACTACAAAAGGATAATGATTGTAGGTGGAGGAACGATTGCCGAAACGATTGCAGGACAAATGGAACAGCCAGAATGGAACCTGTCACATTTTATTCCGGCTGAATTGTACGATGCATGGGTGCAGCACGAGCAGGTATTGCAAATGTATCAACATATTTTAGGGCACCGTGTATTTATTTGTGAAAAATAAAAAGCAGATTAAAAAATCTGCTTCATTTATCCTACTATTTGTGGGCAGTAATATTCTCACCTCAAAATTTAGCAAAAGCACAGAAGTTAGGTGAGAGATAACCTACCCGTAAAGGCCCGATTGATGAGGGCTGATTAAAGTTTCACTTTATTCGCGTATGATAGGATAACTGTATTCCATTATTTTTGAAAAGGAGTTGACTAAAAATATAGTCGGCTTCTTTGTATATTAGATGAAAAATAATGCAGCTAAAGCAATACCAAAAATAAATCCGAAACCTAATTCAACGGCACCACTTCCGCAAAATCCTCCTCTACAGCCTCCATCAAAGCCACAGCCTCCATCAAAACCAAAGCCTCCATCAAAACCAAAGCCTCTATCAAAACCAAAGCCACAATGGTTACATTGACCTAAACCACCACAAAAATCACAGCCACCACCTGCATATGCATCATGGTAACCAAATCCTGTATCAAAAGATGATCTATAGGGTTCAATCCAAACAGAATCATTTGTCACATCAACAATCTTACCGATATGAACATAACCATCTACATCTTCAATACGTACAACTTTACCAAAATAACGATGACAAGTATTGTAACATTTTTGACAATGCATGTTCTTGCCTCCTTCCATATACAGTAATACGATATGTCATCGGGACAAGTGCGGCTTGTACGATTTACCTAAGTTTCATAATTGTTACGAGAAAGGGGGAATATATGGTGAAAGTGTATGAAAAAGGAGTGGGAAGTATGGAACCTAAAGATCAATTTCAAACATATGAAGTTCCTTGGAATGAATTTACGAATGCCCTTCGTAGTGAAATGGAAAAGCAAGTAGGAGCAGATATTATTGACCAAGTCGTTTGTGATTTAAAGGATGGGTTTGAAGTGTATACATATATACAAGGAGATTTAGATTTTGAATATAAAGAAGAACTTGAACGAAAACTTGGGAGTGATGGGAAAATTCCTAATTTATTAACTGTTATGTTATTAGCAAGTATTTATCATACAAGCGAAGAGAATATTCGTCTGCATGCGGATCGTAAAGACAATCCTATTGTTGAAGTATATGTGAAACAATAAAACACGCTGTTATAGGCGTGTTTTTATTTGTATGGAAAAATGTAAGGAAATTCACACTTTAAGGAGAGGGGATATTGTGATTGCTTTTTCAACAGCGCATCGTATTCCTCATACCATTGCTACAGAAACTTTACAATATTCTTTTTTACGTGAAGATGGTAAGGAAGTTTCATATCTGTTTACGATGACTGTAGAAGTGATAGAAGAGGATATTTAGAAAGCTTTATGCGTAGCAAAAATGACAAGTGGAAGTAGGGAATATTTAAAAAAACACCGTATTCAAAGGTGAAAAGTTATTTTTAATAGAAGAGAAAATCAAACTTTTTTATAGGGATTTTTTGTATGAAGAGTCTGTTTTGATTAATTCGCTTTCAAAACAAGATCGTTACTGAAAAGGAGGTTATCATTCCAGTAATTTAGTTTACATAATGACATTATAATGATCTACATATCCCAAAATACAAGTCATATATCTTGTTTCTTTTCATAAATTTAAACATAGGAATTTGTCTACAAAGGTGGCGAAGCCTCATCATGAAGATTCGAATTTGTGCCACATTCATCTTTTTTCTATTATTGTGTTTGAATCCTTTTTCAACTTTTGCAAAAGGAGAGGAGGCAAAAGAAAGGGTCGTTTCACTTGTATATGATGATTCTGGCAGCATGAGAAATAACGATCGCTGGAAATATGCCAACTATGCTTTGCAAAGTTTAGTTGCATTATTAGATGAAAAAGATAGATTTTCATATGTTCCAATGAGTCGTCCTACTGAAGCGTTAAATATCACACTAACAAATGAAAAAAGACAAACAGAAATTGATCAAATTGGAGCGTGGAAGAATTATTTAAATACGCCGTTTAGCGCAGTAGAGACCGCAATGCAATCTATTAAAAAGGAAGCGGACATAAATGGAAAACGTGAATTTTGGCTTATTGTATTAACTGACGGGGCATTTAATGAATTAGAAAAAGAAAAGACCGGCGGTAAAGAACAAATCACGCAGAAACTGGAACAGTTTAAAAAAGAAATGGAAGCGAAAAAAATATCATTGCATCCAGTTTTAATAACAATGGAAGAAAACTTAGGACAGCAAGAGCAACAACAGATGAATACGTTTAAAGAAATTTGGAAGCAAGAAATAAATGGTATCGTTATGCCAACGAGTGGAGAAGATGGAGTCATTCAAAGTGTAAATCAAGCTGCTGCCTTGGTTGCGAATCGAGATCCGTTTTCTTCTGTTGAATCTGTCGTGAAAACGACTATATCGGGTAACAAATTAGAGATTACTACACCGTTCCCATTAAAACGAATGACACTGGTACAACAATCTTCTACTGCATCGCGATATCGGATAGACCAACTTGCCAAACCATTAGCAGTACAATCTTCCTTTTCAATTCATGCACCAGGAGAATCAAAATTATATGGTGGTATTACCCATATTGGCGCTACGAATCATGAAATAATTAAATCAGGGACATACACGTTAGAAATTGATAGTGGTATTGTGAAAGAAGGATTGAAAGTACTTGTTGAACCAGCGCTTGACTATACCATTGCTACTTATGATAAAGAGGATAAAGCGAAAAAAAACGTTGAGAAAATGTATGAGGGAACGAAAGCAGTGATTGAAGCGAAACCGACGGATTTACCAATACAATCTTCGTATTTCCAAGCAGAAGTAGAACTAGATGGAAAGCTGTATCCGATGAAATGGGATGATAAAGCACATGTGTTTTACTATGAATTACAAATTAAAAACCAATTTGTACGTGGGAAAGTTCATATGAATATAAAAGGGTTTTACAGGCAAACGAGAGAATTCCGAATTGATCCGATACCAAAGGCAAAATTATCTTTGCAAGTCATTACGAAAGATTATAAAGAAAAGGTGACGAATTTAGACAAGAGTAAACCATTTGTCCTGCAGCCATTACTGAATGGTGAACCAATGACAGAAGTGGAGGTAAAAAAGCTACTGCAATCTACTGGTGTCACATCTCATCAATCGATTAACTACGAATTGCGGCAACATGACAATCAAATTTATGTGTATCCTCGTCCTTACTACTCCGATACATTCAATTTTACAGATACCGGCACCATAGAAGCTACCATCACTATAAACGATTCAAAGTTACAAGAAGTGAAGAAAACGATTTCGTTTCATATTCAAAATGCACCATTTTGGGAACGGTATGCGCTAATTTTTCAATTTGTAATCCCGTTTGCCTTACTGCTTTTGCTTGTTGTGATTCTTATTTTAGGGTGGATTGTCCGGCCAAGGTTTCATCGTAAAGCAATGTTATATTACGAATGGGATCAAGAAGTAGCAAAAGATTGGCTCTATCAATCTGAACCAGAATTATTAAGAAACAAGTGGTGGAAACATTATTTTGGTATTCCATTTCGAGCAGAACGAAAGACGGTACAATCAGTAACTTTTATAGCAAAAAAAGGTTCGAAGTCTATATTTGTAGCAAAGGAATCACAAGTGATTGGTATGATTATTGACGGTATGTTTATAACAGAGGAAGAGGCCGGAAATGAGCATAAGACATTATATCCGAACGAGATTTTACTAATTGATCGTGGGTATGGAAAAGAAATTTATCGATATGAATGTGAATAATAGGAAGTTCAAATAGGAAGGTGGTTCACATGACATTACAAGTTCCAACAATTTTAATTGGCTTAGGTGGAATCGGGAGTACCGTTACACACCAAATATATGAGAAATTGCCAGAGGAACGACGTAAAAAGGTAGCGATGCATGTCTTTGATACAGATGTGAATACATTAAGTAAATTTGAGCATATTCGTAAGTTCAAGACACAAACGAGCTCTAGTAAAACGCCGCGAGAATATATTGCAGGGGATCCAACGATTCCGGAATGGTTTCCAATGGACCCTACTATTCTAGATAAGCCGTTAACTGAAGGAGCTGGTCAACTGCGTGTGATTTCACGCTTAGCTCTTCGGGCAGCGATGAAAGAAGATAAATTGACTGCTTTTTGGCAAGAAATCGAAAAGATTTTTCCTGTCACAAGTGATCAAACAGAGTATGGTGTTCGAGTTATTATCGTTACATCGTTAGCTGGTGGTACCGGTTCGGGTATGTTCTTACAAATTGCGTTGTACCTACGTGAAATGCTTCGGAAAAAACTGCAGCATCATAACATTTTAATACGCGGTGCGTTTTTAATGCCGGATGCACTTGTTAAGACACGTACCATTAGTGCGAAAGAATTTGAAACTGTTCAGGCAAATGGTTATGCGTCATTAAAAGAACTTCATGCGATTACACTTGGCTCAACGGGTGAATTATCAAAGCGGGGCGGTGTAACAATTGAACTAGAGTATCGTCCAGATCAAGTGGATGAAGACGGAAGAACGAATCATACAATTAAAGAGCATCATTTACCATATAATTATTGTTTCTTATATGATTATGAAAATTTACACGGTCATCATTTACACAATCTATCAGATTACATGGAACAAATGACAAACACGATTTATTTACAGCTATTTAGTCCGATGTCCACAAGTCATTTTGCACAAGAAGATAATCAGATTCAGCAATTGGCAGAATCGAATGGAAAAGCACGTTATTGTGGTGCTGGAACTGCAAAGCTTATTTATCCATATGAACATGTGCTAAAATACTGTGCCTTGAAATGGGCTGTGCAAGGATTAGATGAATCCTGGCTACATTTAGATCAATTGTTTCAAGAGAAAAAACAGCGGTATGAACAAGATGTTCGTCGTGGTATGCAGCGTGAGAAGCCAGAGCGGGGAAAGAGTTATTTAGAAGATTTAGAGCATCTTGCCACTCGCCCAGAGCAAGCACATATTTTCTATAGACAAATGTACAATGAAACACGCGAAGGTGCAGAAGGTGGTAAGGTAGGCGTTGCGAAATCCAAGTTATTTTTAGAAGCGGTTGAAAGTTATGTACAGCGTACTGTACAAAAAGATGAAGAATTAAATAGGTTGCAGCATGAGTGTAAAATATCTGCCGCAAAGCTTAAAATGATGGAGCAAATGAAGGGTGAAGTGGCAAGAGTTGATCATGCTGTTAGGTTGTATGCCTATGCGATACCAAGCCGTGTGCATGAGCACGTGACGACACTTTTATATGACATGATAGAATCAGATCGATATACACCGAGTGGATCAGAGGGACAGTCATACCAACTAAATACATGGTTTTTAAAGAAAACAGAAGCTGTTCATCCAGTGGCTGCTCGTTTTATGCTATATGAAATTCGGAAACAATTAGTAGAGAAAATGAATCGTTTACATGAGAATAATGAACAGAAGCGTAATTTAATTCAAAACTATGATAAGAAATTTAATGTAAGCAATATTGATGGTACAGTTACAGCAGTGCGACGTGTTGAGCTGGCGCAACAACAAGGCTGGTTTGGAAAAATGTTCTATAATCAGCAGCGTACGTTCCGAAAAGAATTTGAAGATATAGTCACGCAATATGTGCATAAGTTGAATGAATATCGTAAAGAAATGTTACTGGAACTCGTTTATCAATCGCTATATCAGGCAGTAAATAAAATGATCCAACACTGGGAAAGATTCTTTGATAATTTACAAGAAACACGTGAAAATTTGCTGTTTGAAATTCAAAAACGCAGCAAAGAATTTGAAGGGAAAACAAATCCAACGAATGTATATGTGTTAGCAGATGAAAAGCTACAAGAAAAAATATGGCAAGATATGCAGCAGCATTTAAACTTAGGTGTGCTTCCAAAGGATATATCAGCAGAGATGTATATGAGCTTGTATGCGGAATATTGCCGCGATGCACAAGCAGAGGAAAGTCAATCGAAGAAAGTAGAGGATTTTTATCGGGAGCATATTTTAACGTATTGTTATAACGAGCTCCAAGTCCGATATCGTGACAAATTAGAACTCAATATTATTGAAGCATTGCGAAAAGAAGCTGATTTTAAAAAGCGTGATCGTAATGAATATGTGAGAGAAAAAATTGAAGATCTCTTCCATCTAGCAAGCCCATTTATCCCGAAGGTAGCCCATCATCGAGAGTTACAATATTGGGGTATACATCCATCACTAAAACAGGAACTACAGGAAGAACTATTGCAAGAAATGTTTCAAGAAAAAGATACAGTGAATGAAGCATTTTCACCATTTGAAGTAATTTGTTACCGAGCTCATTATGGATTATCATTACAAGATTTTCCTAAGCTTTCATCTGGACATCTTGCAAATGGTTTTATGAATGATAAAGGAGATTATTTTCAGTCTTATTATCGACGTGTGAATAAATTGAATATTAAAAAATCTAATTTAACACCACATTTAGATAAATATTGGCACTTACCAGCCTTCATGCCCGATTTAAATGCAACGCAAACGAAGCTAGATTATGATAAATGTAATCGTGCTCTTCTTTATGCATATATGTACCGGTGGATTAGTCTTGTCGCTGTCGATGGTCAATTTGTATATCAATATAATGGTGTAGGGCGAAGCTTTTTAATTCAGTCAATGGGGAAAAACATTTCAAGTGAAAGCTATAAATTACATCGAGCATTACTTCATAATCCGTTTATTTATGAAAATATTTTGTCCCGTTTTGAAGAAGAGCAGGAAAAAGCAATGCTCCAAGGCGGACATTTGTATACACAGGCCTTTGTATTAGGGGCTCAGGATGTGAGATGGCTTAGAAAAGAGCACGTTCATAATATTTTAGACATTATTTTAATGTACGACCGGGAGGCAAAATACGATCCAACGTTAGAAGAAACATCAGATGAATTATTGCGATTACTTCTTGATGAAATCGAGTTGTATTTCCAAAATTATTATGGAACAGGTGCAGATATGGTTGCGAAGAAAGAGAAAGAAATGTTTGTAAAACAACTATGGGACCGTTCGTATGCGAAAGGGTATGTTGATCCAAATAGTGCGCCTTATAAAAAATGGCAGCACTTATTACATGTTCAAGATGAAGAACAAGATACAAAAACGAATGTGTAGGGGAAAGATAGGGAACCCTTAAGTATGGAAATACTATTTATGAAAAGAGGGGTTCTAGGTGCCATTTTTAGGAAGTGTGTATCAAATATTTGGATTATATCCGGAGATTTATCATGCGATGATTTCTGTGGAAATGCAGGAAGAAGAATTACGTAATGAGCATGTGGAAAAGAGAAATGAAATAGAAATGGAAGATTAAGAAAAAACCATGCAGATTTTTATCTGCATGGTTTTTAATGATTCGTTTTCGGAGTACTAGTAATGAATTTCATTCGGAATACAAAAATAAAGTAACCAATACACCCTCCAATAAATGCAGGACAGATCCAGCCTAAACCTGCATCGTATAAAGGAAGAATTTTAGAAAAAGTAACATTAATTGCTTGAATAGGTATATTTGCTGCATTTAGTCCATCAAACAAACTAACGACAAAAGTTAGGAGTAAGCTCCATTGATATACCTCTGTTCTACCTTTAAATATAGGGTGTAGAATTGTTAAAACAATTAGCATAATTGCTAGTGGATATATCGCTGTAAGTACCGGAACAGAAACCGCAATTAATTCTGTCAAACCAAGATTTGCAATCAATGCGCTAAAAATAGAAAGCATAACAGCAAATGTTTTATAAGATATTTTCGGGAATACTTTATGGAAGTATGAAGAGCATGCTGTTACAAGTCCAACGCTTGTTGTTAAACATGCAACAGTAATCATTAAGCCTAACAATAAATTTCCTAAAGAACTAAAATAATAATTAGCTACTTTAGCTAATACTTCTCCTCCATTTGTTAAGTGCCCTAGTTTAGATACGCTAGCGGCTCCCATATAAGAAAGGGAAGTATAGACAATTGTTAATACAATTGCTGCAATACCAGCAGCCTTCGCACAAACGCTCACTATTTCTTTTTTATCATAAGTACCCTTCTCTTTTATAGCATTGATAATAATAATACCGAATACAAAAGATGCAAGTGTATCCATTGTTAAGTAGCCTTCTTGGAAACCTTTAAAAAAAGAATTGTTCACGAATTCTTTTGTAGGTGCCTGAATAGGGCCGATTGGTTGGACAAACGCTGCAACTACTAAAATCCCGATGAATGTAAGTTTGATAGGTGTTAAAAGTTTCCCAACAACATCTACAATTTTCGTTGGATTAAATGAGAACCAACATGTAATACTAAAGAAAATGATTGTGAAAATAAGTAATGCAACCGTTTCTGTTCCGTCAGATAAAAATGGTTTTACACCTATTTCAAAAGAAACACTTCCAGCTCTAGGGAGTGCAAATAACGGACCAATTGCTAAATAAAGAATAAATGTGTACACAGCACTGAACCAAGGATGAACACGATTCGCTAATGTTTGTAAATCATCACTATCAGAAATGCCAAATGCTAGAACGCCTAGCAAAGGAAGACCTACTCCTGTAATTAAAAATCCAGCAGTAGCAATCCACACATTATGCCCAGCTGCTTGTCCTAACATAGCTGGGAAAATTAAATTTCCAGCACCAAAAAACAGTGCAAATAACATAAGGCCGATTACAAGGACACGAGAAAAGGGTACTTTATTTGCCAACTTAAAACCTCCATTGAAATAATTCTTTAAAATACCATAATGCCACATAGAAAATTCTGAATTTTAAAATTGTTATATTCACAACGTTTTTTATTATACTCATATGAAATTTATATAGCAACCAAAAAAAAAATTTTTGAATTAATAATAAAAAGTAAATTTATGATATGAAATTTATATCATGCAAATAATAGAGTTAAGATACAATCAAGTGACTATGGTTTTTATTTCACAAAAATAATTTCAATTATGAAATAGTTGAGCGCACATGTGTCTTGTAGGGGGTAATGAATAAAACATTAATATTAGAAAAATGAATCAAGGGATATTCCTGGTAATAATTGAGATTTAATAATTTGGATTTGTAAAATAACAATCTTTATTACATAATTATCCATTCTAGAGTAATTGATCTTATTATTGACAATTGAATTAATTATATGATAAATTCAATCCTGTTTCTTAGTGATGCATCATTTGAAAGAATATCGTATAGATAATTTCAAATGTGCATTTCGAAAAATTCTGTTTTTTCGAAATGCAAAGTTTAGAAATAAGTAAAAATTATAGCTATTGAAAAATAATAATTATAAAAACTTTAAAAAGGAAAAGAAGAAGTTGTACTTAGTAAGGGATTATATTGAAAACGAGGTTTCTATTAATGAGTCTACTAATTAAAAAGGAAATGAATGAAGAAAAGAAAAGGGTATTGAACCAAACGTTAGGAGCATTTGATTTAACTCTTTTAGGAATCGGGGCAATTATTGGAACTGGTATTTTTGTATTAACAGGTATTGTGGCAGCGAAACATGCTGGCCCGGCAATTGTTCTATCTTTTGTATTGGCTGCAATTGTTTGTGCATGTGTGGCATTTTGTTATGCTGAATTTGCTTCTACTGTTCCAGTATCCGGTAGTGTATATTCTTATACATATATTACATTAGGAGAAATTTTTGCTTTTATAGTTGGTTGGTGTGTCATGTTAGAGTATTTATTAGCGACCTCTGCGGTAGCAGCTGGGTGGTCCGCTTATTTTCAATCATTACTTCTAGGATTTCATATTAAAATTCCTACTCTTTTTGCCTCGGCACCGGGCATGGGGAAAGGTGGAATCATTGATTTACCTGCAGTTTTTATTGTTTTAGTTGTTACATTTTTATTAAGTCGTGGTGCGAAAGAAAGTGCGCGTATTAACAATATAATGGTTATTATTAAACTTGCTGTTATTTTAGGATTTATTATTGTAGGTGGACAATATGTGAAACCAGAGAATTGGCAACCATTTCTTCCGTTTGGATTTCACGGTGTTATTGGAGGAGCGGCTACTGTATTTTTTGCCTTTTTAGGTTTTGATGCAGTTGCTACAGCAGCTGAAGAAGTGAAACGCCCACAACGCAATGTTCCAATTGGTCTTCTTGTATCGTTATGTATTTGTACAATTCTTTATATTGGTGTTTCATTTATTTTAACAGGAATGGTACCATTTACTGAATTGAATGTAGCTGATCCAGTTGCATATGCATTGCGTGTTGTAGGAGAGGATAAAATTGCAGGTTTGTTATCAGTAGGAGCCATTGCTGGTTTAACTACAGTTCTTTTGGTAGCCATGTTTGCTTTTGTACGGGTATCTTACTCAATGAGTCGAGATGGATTACTTCCAAAGAAGCTTTCAAGTGTGCATAAACGTTTTCAAACACCATTCCTTAATACGTGGATTACAGGAATGCTCGCAGCACTTTTAGCGGGGCTTGTAGATTTGAATTTATTGGCGAATTTAGTGAATGTGGGAACGATAACAGCTTTTATATTTGTATGTATTTCGGTAATTGTACTGCGTAAAACAAACCCAAATATTGAAAGACCATTTCGTGCACCGTTGGTTCCTTTTTTACCGATAATGTCAATAATAAGTTGTATGTATTTAGCTTTAAATCTTTCTAAAGTAACTTTAATCAGTTTTATGGTTTGGGTTATGATAGGTATTTTGGTTTATTTTGTGTATGCTAAAAAGCATAGTAATGTAAGAAAAAGAAATGGCGCATAAAGTGTAATAACCATCCCCTAAGGTGGGGTGTTGGCCATCATCAATTTAGCTTTACTGCCTGCGAATAGCGGATAAATAATTAAAATAACAGCTGTAGGCTGAAAAGATAGCTTGTTTACAAGTAATTCTTTACTGTCTACAGCGATTTTTATTTGTATATAAATAAAAACCCCATTATTGTAGAAAGAATTAAATTTAAAAAAGAAAGTGATGTGAGAATTAATAATGTTCGTAAAATGTATGTATATATTGTGTATTAGTGTCATTGCTTTTTCGATGATGGGACTTGATAAACGTAAAGCAGTGAAAAAACAATGGCGTACCCCTGAGAGTACATTGTTTTTAATGTCTGCAGCAGGAGGAGCAATCGGAACGTGGATTGGAATGTATGTTTTTCACCATAAAACTCATAAAAATAAATTTAAAATGGGTATACCGCTTCTTGTTGCTATAACTTCATATGTTTTATGGGTAATTTAGGTTTACTTGGTTAGTTAGAGTTCGTGCAACAAATTAGGTTCCTATGAGGAGTCTAAAAGGAATTTAGCTGTTTTCTGCTAGGTTCTGAAGTATGTCATATTAAAAATAAGTAAGTTTTTTGAAAAAGGAATTTCATTGTCGAAAAAGATAGGGAGAGAATATTTGTAAAGGTTTAAAGATACACCTTATAATGAAGGGAAAAAGAGAAGAGGAGAAAAGGGAAGATGGAGAGTCAAAAAGCACTGCAAAAGCAAGGGATTTTATACGCAGCTGGTGCTTATATGATGTGGGGAGTTCTTCCGATTTACTGGAAATGGGTGGGGGAAGTTCCTGCAGAAGAGATATTAGCACATCGTATTGTTTGGGCATTTGTTTTTATGTTACTAATTTTGGGAGTATCGAGACGATTGGGGCAATTTCAGAGTGAGCTTGTGAGTCTTTTTAAACGACCTAAATTATTAATTTCATTAACGATCGCTTCCGTTTTAATTAGTGGGAATTGGTTTGTGTACATATGGGCTGTGAATCAGAATCATATCATTGAAGCGAGTCTTGGTTATTATATTAATCCTCTTGTAAGTATTTTACTTGGTACAGTTGTTTTGAAAGAAAAACTTAACTTTTGGCAATATGTTGCAGTTGGTTTAGCAGGAATAGGTGTTATTATTTTAGCGTTTCGATACGGTTCAATTCCATGGATTGCTCTTTCACTGGCATTTACATTTGGGTTATATGGGTTAACCAAGAAATTGCTGAATTATGATGTAATGATAGGACTTACGATGGAAACAATGATTGTGACGCCTCTTGCATTCATTTATTTAGTTATGATTGGTGAGCATGGTTTTGGTTCGTTTGGCTCTATTTCGTTTACTTCAACGCTAATTTTAATGGGAGCAGGGATTGTTACTGCATTACCACTTTTTTATTTTGCAAAAGGAGCACAACTTATTCCGCTATATATGATTGGATTTTTACAATATATTTCTCCGACTATTAATCTTATTTTAGGAGTTTTTGTGTTCCATGAGCATTTTACATCGGCTCATATGACAGCATTTTTCTTTATTTGGGTTGCATTATTGATATTTTCGGTGGCAAAAACAAAGTTTTTGCTTCGTAAGCAACCGAAATTTCTTAAAAATAAATCAGCAAAAGTATCATAAAGCGTAGTATTTTCTACGCTTTTTTCTTTATACTTATAGTATGGAATTTCCATTACCGAAAGTAGGGAGCTGGAAATATGGAAACAATTTTACATAATGATCCGCTTATGGCAGCTGTAATTGCCTGGTTTTTGGCGCAATTAACGAAAGTTATTTTTAAGTTAGTAAAGACAAAAGAGTTCGACTTTGCACAGTTTTTTGCTTCTGGTGGAATGCCAAGCTCTCATTCTTCAACAGTTACAGCGTTAGCAACAGGTGTTGGGATGGTGGAAGGAATCACGAGTGCAGTGTTTGCTATAGCAGTCATTTTTGCTATTATTGTCATGTACGATGCTTCAGGAGTAAGGCTCGCGGTAAGTAAACAGGCGAAGATTTTAAATGATTTTTTTCATGGCAGACAAACCGAATATAAAAAGCTGAATGAGCTTGTTGGACACACGCCTTATCAAGTGGTTGTCGGAGCTATTTTAGGAATTGTTGTTGGAATTGGATATTGTTTATGAGCAGAATGTATATTTACATGTTCTGCTTTTATATGTTTTATACATAATTGCGTGTGAAGTGGAATATCGTATACGGATTTAGAAAGGGTAGGTGAAAAGGGTGTTATTATATGAAAAAGTGAGTCAAGAAGTCGAGCGGAAAGTTACTGCACTTCGAACGATGCAATATCAAGATGGGGCTTGGCGTTTTTGTTTTGAAGGTTCTCCATTAACGGATTGTCATATGATTTTGTTATTAATATTATTAGGACAAAATAGTGAGATGGAGCCATTTGTTACTCGAGTTGCATCTCTTCAAACAACTGAAGGAACCTGGAAGCTATATGAAGATGAATCTGTTGGCAATTTGTCTACTACAATTAATGCATATGTCGCTTTACTTGCTTCTGGAAGGTATACGAAAGAAGATATAAATATGAAGCGTGCAGAAGCATTTATTCGGAGGCAGGGTGGGATTACAAAGGCTCACTTTATGACGAAGTTTTTATTAGCGCTCCATGGAGGATATGAATATCCTTCTTTATTTCACTTCCCAACGCCCATGTTATTTTTACCTGAAGATTCCCCGCTTAGTATATTTGAGCTAAGTAGTTCCGCACGTATTCACCTTATTCCGATGATGATTTGTATGAATAAACGATTTACTGTGTCCAAAACGATTCTTCCTAATTTAGATTATATTTCAGGTGGGAGTAAAAACCAGTGGTTCCGTGAAGAACGTTCACCATTGTTTCAAACGCTTCTTGGTGATGTGAAAAAGTTTTTATCTTATCCGTTATCTTTACAACATAAGGGATATAAAGAAGCAGAGCGTTTTATGATTAAGCGGATTGAAACAAATGGAACACTATACAGTTATGCGAGTGCTACATTTTATATGATTTATGCATTGCTTGCACTTGGGCATTCGATTCAGTCACAGCTTATTTCCAATGCAGTATTAGGGTTGAAATCTTATATATGGAATATGAACAAGGGGACACATCTTCAAAATTCACCATCTACAGTGTGGGATACAGCTTTACTAAGTTATTCGTTGCAAGAAGCAGGTGTACCACATGATAACCAAATGATTCAAAAAGTGACAGATTATTTGTTGCAAAAACAACATAAAGAGAAAAAAGATTGGAGTGTGCATGCTCCAATACTTGACGCTGGAGGTTGGGGCTTTTCAGATATTAATACGACAATTCCTGATATTGATGATACGACAGCTACACTTAGAGCGTTAGCGCGAAGTAGGAAAGGGAATCAAAAAGTAGAAGAAGCTTGGAAAAAAGGAATTGAATGGGTGAGGGGATTACAAAATATTGATGGGGGCTGGGCTGCTTTTGAAAGAGGTGTAACGAATCGTTTACTGGCCGATTTACCTCTTGATAACGCAGGAGACATGACTACGGACCCATCTACGTCAGATATTACAGGTAGGGTGTTGGAGTTTTTTGGAACATATGCTCCGCACCAGCTAAAAGATGACCAAAAGGATCGAGCAATTAAATGGTTAATGCAAGCACAGGAGAAGAATGGATCATGGTATGGAAAATGGGGAGTGTGCTACATATACGGTACTTGGGCAGTCCTCACAGGTTTACGTGCTGTAGGAGTTCCATCTAATCATACAGCTTTACAAAAAGCAGCTACATGGTTAGAGCGTATTCAACATAACGATGGAGGTTGGGGAGAGTCTTGCAGGAGTAGCATAGAAAAGCATTTTATTTCGTTACCGTTTAGTACACCATCACAAACGGCATGGGCACTCGATGCACTTATTACTTTTTGTGATACGGAAACACCTGTCATTCGAAAAGGGATTTCTTATTTACTTGCACATCTAAATCAGAATCAGGATTATCCTACAGGCATAGGGCTACCAGATGGTTTTTATATTCGCTACCATAGCTACCATCATATATTTCCAATCCTTACTTTTGCGCATTATATCAAAAAATATATGAAATAAACCGAGAAATGATCTCGGTTTATTTCATTTTGTATGGGTAGTAGTAGGTCCCAATTGCAAAAGGATAAGGGCGAGATAGCGCCTTATTTTTGTTTAGACTGGCGTTTTTGACGTGCATCGGCGGCGTCAGCACGTGCATTTGCTTCTAAGTCATCATGATCAGCAAGTTCACGAGAGAACTCTACATCGATGCCATCAGAAGTTTTGCTATACCCTAGGTTCTTTTTGTTCATTCGACACAATCTCCTTGTGTTTATGCTATGTTGCAAGTTTAGTTTGACACAAATAGACTTTTTTATACAAAAAGGATTTGGAAAGCATAAAGCCGAAATATACAGTATAAGTAATAGAAATGGGGGATAGGGATGGATTTTTTACATGGGAAAACAGCTGTTGTAACAGGAGCAGCGCAAGGGATTGGGAAAGAAATTGCTTGTACTTTTGCAAAGTTAGGTGCAAAGGTGTTAATCAGTGATGTAAATGAGAAGAAATTAAAAGAAACAGCAAGAGAATTTTTAGACCAAGGATATGAAGTAAGTTTATACGCATGTGATGTGAGTAATCAAAGTGAAGCGAAATCGTTAGTCGAATACGCAGTTCAAACATTTGGAGAATTACATGTTTTAGTGAATAATGCAGGGATTACAAGAGATGCGATGTTACATAAAATGGAGAAATCAGCTTGGGAGCAAGTAATGCAAGTAAATTTAACAGGTGTGTTTTATTGTATGCAACCGGCACTTCTTTACATGAGGCAGCAACAATTTGGACGTATCATCAATATTTCTTCGATTAGTAGGGAAGGTAATATTGGGCAAGCAAATTATGCTGCAACGAAAGCGGGCGTCATTGGATTAACAAAAACGGCAGCAAAAGAAGTGGGCGGATTTGGTATTACTTGTAATGCCATTTGTCCCGGTTTTATGGATACAGATATGACAAAAACAATACCAGATAAAGTGAAAGAGAAGATGGTTGGTGCAATCCCAGTTGGAAGAATTGGAATGCCACAAGATATCGCGAATGCAGCGGCCTTTTTCGCTTCAGAGTATGCTTCTTATATTACAGGCGAGGTATTAAATGTGAGTGGTGGCTTGCAAGTGTAAGAGATAGTTCCATATTTTCAAATATGTTACGGAATAAAATAATTGGATTTTCTAAAAAATTTGTTACATAATAAGTAGAGCCTGACCAACTTTGGTCAGGCCCTTTCATTTAGTTTAGGTTCACCCAAACACTCTTCACTTCTGTATAGTTATTTAATGCATAAGAACCCATTTCACGGCCAAGGCCAGATTGCTTAAATCCACCAAATGGAGAAGCTGCATCAAATACGTTGTAACAGTTTACCCATACTGTACCAGCACGAACTTTACTTGCAATGTAATGTGCACTCTTTACATTTTCTGTCCATACACCAGCGGCTAAGCCAAATGATGACTTGTTTGCACGTTCAATTACTTCGTCAATATCATTAAACGGCAATGCAGAGATGACAGGACCAAAAATTTCTTCTTTTGCAATTGTCATTTCATCATTTACGTCCGCAAATACAGTTGGAGCGACGAAATAACCTTGCTCGTATGGTTTGTTTCCACCAACAAGTACTTCTGCGCCTTCTTCGATCCCTTTTTCAATGTATCCCATAACGCGTTTTTGTTGTTCTTCAGAAACAAGAGGTCCAATTGTAGTTTGTGGATCTAGACCTGCACCTTGTGTTAATTTTTTTGAATATAGAACAAGGTCAGCCATAACATTATCATACATTTTCTTTGGAATAAATAAACGTGACCCTGCACAGCATACTTGACCTTGGTTAAACATAACACCGGAAAGTGCTGCTGGGATTGCTCGAGATAAATCAGCATCTGGTAAAATAATATTCGGTGATTTACCTCCAAGTTCTAATGTAACTCGTTTTAATGTTTCAGATGCTTGTCTCATAATTTGTTTACCAACCGGAGTAGAACCCGTAAATGCAATTTTATCAACGAGAGGATGATTGACAAGAGCTTGTCCAGCTGTCTCGCCAAATCCTGGTACGATGTTGACAACGCCTTTTGGGAATCCAGCCTCTTCAAATAATTCAGCTAAGTATAGAGCGGAAAGAGGTGTTTGTTCTGCTGGCTTCAATACGATTGTACAACCAGTTGCAAGAGCAGCCCCCATTTTCCACATTGCCATAAGGAGTGGGAAGTTCCACGGAATAATTTGCCCAACAACACCAACAGCTTCATGGCGTGTATAGTTAAAATATTCACCAGAGACTGGGATTGTTTGACCGACAATTTTTGTAGCCCAGCCAGCGTAATAACGCATATGTTCAATTGCAAGCGGAATATCTGCTGCTAATGTTTCACGGATTGGTTTACCGTTATCTAATGTTTCAAGTTGTGCCAGTTCTTCTTTATGTTCTTCCATTAAATCAGCAAGCTTGTACATAAGACGGCTTCGTTCAGCGCTACTCATACGTGACCAAGGACCTTCATCGAAGGCCTGTCTTGCAGCCATTACGGCTTTATGAATGTCTTCGCGACCAGCTTCTGAAACAATCGCAAGTGTTTCACCAGTTGCTGGGTTTGGAGTTTTAAATGTCTTTCCAGAAGCGCTTTCAACAAAAGCTCCATTCACATATAATTTTTTTGTTCCTTGAAGAAATTTCTCTACTTTTTCATGAAGATTTACAGCTAGTTGACTCATTGTATAACCCCCTTGAAAATATAATGTAAACGCAGTACGAGACGGCGTTTATTCCTGTAACAAAGTTGTAAAGAAACTAGATGGAAGACCTCTAATTTTAATCATAAATAACGAAGACTGAAAATTCAAATTTCATTTACGTTACAATTGTAAAAATTATGTAATACGGAGTTGGATTCTATATATTTGCAAAAAATCCTTCTAGTTTTTCTTTTCTAGTAGGAAAAACTAGAAAAACAATGTTACAATTATACATCGTGAGAGGAGGGAGAAAATGAAGGATTATCATGATGATCCACGCTTTCGAATTGCCCATAGAGAGGCGTTAATGGGTCTTGGACTTGCTTTTATCAATTTTATAATATGGTATGGATTTGCCTATGGGCTTGGGAGTAAAGATCCAAGTGAATATACATATGTATTAGGTTTTCCGGCATGGTTTTTTTATAGTTGTATAGTCGGTTTTGGTGTAGTAGTTATACTTCTTATTTTAATCGTGCGTTTTGCATTTCAAGATATTTCGCTCGATGAGGAAGAAAAAAGTGAGGAATGATAAATGAATTGGTACGTAATAATCCCAATGATAATTTCTTTTATCGTTGTATTTTTAATTGGTGTATATGCATCAAGACGTGTACAAGCAACCGCTCATAATAAATTTTTACAAGAATATTTTCTTGGAGGACGTGAGCTTGGCGGTCTATTATTAGCTATGACAATGATTGCTACGTACGGTAGTGCGAGTAGTTTTATCGGTGGACCTGGAATTGCATACAATATGGGGCTTGGATGGGTATTATTATCAGCAATCCAGGTTGTAACGGGTTACATTGTCTTGACGGTAATTGGTAAAAAGTTTGCAATCATTGCAAGAAAGATGGAAGCAATTACGCTTATTGATTATTTAAAAGGAAGATATAATCATAAAGCAGTGGTCATTCTTTCAGCAGTATGTATTATTATCTTTTTATTTTCAGCAACAGTTGCTCAGTGGGTTGGAGGCGGAAGGTTAATTGAATCGTTAACAGGTCTTTCGTATGCAACGGCTTTATTTCTTTTTACATTCTCTGTACTTGTATACGTTTTAATTGGTGGATTCCGCGCAGTTGCTTTATCTGATACATTGCTCGGCATTATTATGTTAGCAGGTACGACAATTATTTTAATTGCAACAGTGATTGCTGGTGGCGGGATTGAAAAGATTATGCAAGAACTGGTTCGAATTAATCCCAATTTAATTACACCATTTGGTGCAGATGGCAGTTTAACGAAAACGTATGTGACATCATTTTGGATATTAATTGGTGTTGGTGTTGTTGGATTACCGCAAATTAGCGTGCGTGCGATGTCTTATAAAAATTCAAAAGCGATGCATCAAGCTTTAATTATCGGGACAATTGTTGTTGGTACAATTATGATTGGTATGCACTTAACAGGTGTATTTGCACGCGTGGTGCTTCCAGGCGTAACTGTACCAGACAAAGTAATGCCACTTCTTGCGATGGAAGTATTGCCACCTTGGCTTGCTGGAATCTTTTTGGCTGCCCCAATGGCGGCAATTATGTCAACGGTAAACTCACTTTTACTACTGGTGAGTTCATCCATTATTAAAGATATATATGTGAACTATATAAATGAAAATGCGGCGGATACAACAATAAAAAAAGGAAGTCTATGGATTACGGGTATCATTGGTTTACTTGTATATGCCGCAGCTATTAAACCGCCAGATTTCTTAATATGGTTAAACTTATTTTCCTTTGGTGGCTTAGAAGCAGCATTTATTTGGCCTATTGTTTTAGGGCTATATTGGAAGAGAGGGAATGCAGTTGGCGCGCTTGCATCCATTCTGGTTGGTGTGAGTTCTTATATGCTATTTCACCTTTGTTTTCCAAATCCGTTTGGTATACATACAGTTGTGTTTCCGATTTGTTTTGCTTTCATTGCGTATGTAATAGGTAGTATGCTAACGTCAAGTAAAACGGCATGAAGATATATGTGTGAATGGCATATATAAAATGGGTATGTTCTACAGTTTTTAATCAAAAAATAGAAAAGATGTTTGGATTTGAAGAGTTTATAATCTAATTAAATAAATTTGTTATAAAAATAGAGCTCGTATTGCATTTATAAGAGCTCTACTTTTTATAATTAAAAACTTAATTATGATGCAAATTTATGTGTAGGATAGGTTGGATAGTTATTTTTATGTTTATGGAAAAGTTTTCGAAAAACAAATCCGTCTAGACCAACACGTCCAGCGTTATGTACTGCAACTAAAATCAGTATAGACAATAGTATCATATTTGGATTTGTACTTATAGTTCCACTTAAAAGAAAAGCAGTATTCATGATTAATCCGAAAAATGCTGCGGTTTTCGTAAGCCCTCCTAAAAGAAGACCAAGCCCAACTAAAATTTCTCCCCATTGTACGAGAAAGCTAAATAAATCAGCATGTGGAAGAGCAAAGTGTTGTAGAAAATCAGCCCACCAACCTTGTACAGCTGGATGATCTCCACTCGCTTTGGCAATTGCATCTTTTAAAAAACCGCTTGCGTCAAATGATTGACCGAAAAACTTCCCTAATCCAGCAGATAACCAAGCGTATCCTAAATATAAACGAAGGGGTAATAGAATAAATAAAGCTTTTTTGTTATTACGTAAAAAATCAATAAACATAATAAATTCCTCCGATACATAATAAAATGTATTTACAAGTTTATTATGTATTTTTGTGAATCGAATCACAATGAACGAAATTTGAACAAATGGTTCAATCCAGTGGTTGTTTGAATAATTCATCGTTTGTTCAAAAAGCAGTGTGTGAATACAGTGTGATTTTAATTTATGGCGTATATGGTTTAAAAAATAGTTAACATGTATTTTGGTTTATACCATAATAAGAGGTGAAGGGATGGGTGGGAAGTGCCATGAAAAAGGTGCTTTTTTTGGGAGATCCAGGTATTGATGATTCTTTAGCCATTATGTATGGGCTATTACATCCTGAGATTGAAATCGTTGGGATTGTAACTGGATATGGAAATGTAACACAAGAGCAAGCAACGAGCAATGCTGCGTATTTAATGCAACTAGCAGGCAGAGAGGATATACCAATTATAAATGGAGCAAAAATGCCATTGTCAGGTGAATTTACAACATATTATCCGGAAATTCATGGAGCGGAAGGATTAGGGCCAATTCGCCCTCCAAAAACGATTCAACCAAATATTAAATCGTTTTGTGCAATCTTTGACATAATCCAGCGTTATAAAAAAGAAATTATTATTGTTGATACGGGAAGATCAACAAGTTTAGCAACGGCGTTTATATTAGGAAAAGATATAATGAAAGATGTAAAAGAATATTACTGTATGGGTGGAGCATTTCTTGTTCCAGGGAATGTTACCCCTGTAGCAGAGGCGAATTTTCATGGAGATGCACTTGCTGCAAATTTAGTCATGCAGTATGCAAAAAACGTAACATTAATCCCTCTAAATGTTACAAGTGAATCAATCGTTACACCTGAAACTGTGCATTATATAAAAAAACATTCACAAACTGCATTTAACAAATTAATTGAACCTATATTTCAATATTATTATAAGGCATATAAGAAAATAAATCCGAAAATTACCGGAAGCCCCATTCATGATGTGCTTACGATGATGGCAGTTGTAAATCCTTCTATGATTGAATATGTATATCGGAAAGTAGAAGTTGATTTAGAAGGTAGTGCAAAGGGGGAAAGTATCGCTGATTTTCGGCCACAACCCGATGCGAAAGCTCTTAAAAATTGGGTGCGAATTGGGTGGAAATTAAATTATAAGAAATTTGTTGAAAATTTTGTTCGAATTATGACATAGACATAATAGGAGATGACGAGTTAAAATAATAGAGACGATTATTTAGACAATCGTCTCTATTGTTTTGTTTATAACTATATATAAAAGATAAAAGATAAAAGATAAAAGATAAAAGATGTAAATTAGGAGAGGGAATTCACTTGAGAAAAGTTATAATATGTGCGGGAATCATTGGTGTATTCGTAGTACTTATATCCGGTAACTTTTTAGTAAAAAAAGTTTGGAGCTCTAATAATGATGATGCTCAATTTATTGCCTCATTTGTTGAAGAACATAAAGATGAAAAAAATAGTGCCCTACTTATAAAGCGAAATGATAAAGTTGTTTATTCTGTGAATCCAGATGTCGTGTTACCAGTTGCGAGCACGATGAAGTTAATTGTTGCACTTGAATTTACGAAACAAGTTGTAGATGGGAGAATTGACCCAAATAGTTATGTGTCAATTGATGATGTAAATCGTTACTATATTCCAAATACAGATGGTGGTGCGCAGGATCGTTGGCAAAAGTATTTAATGAAAACTGGTAAAATGGATGGAAATGCAATTTCTTTAGAAGAAGTTGCGAAAGGGATGATGAAATTTAGTTCAAATGCAAATACAGAATATTTAATGGATCGACTTGGACTAGATTATATTAACCAAAATTTACAAAACCTATCACTTCCTTCACATCAACCGTTATTTCCTATTGTTTCTTCTCTATACATTCCGGGATATTTGCATAAGGAACTGCATATTCCAAAATCTAAATTAGAGAAAAAGTTAAAAGAAATGTCTTCAGAAGAATATCGTCGTTATGCCATGTTAATACATGAACGGTTAAAAGAGAAAGGACCGTTATTACAAAAAGAAATTCCGCTCTATTTAGAAGGAAAATATGAAAAAATATGGTCAGATAAGTTGCCAGCTGCATCCGCAAATGATTATATGGTGCTTCTGGAAAAAGCGAATCATAAAAAAGGATTTACAAAGGCTGGAGAAAATGAGTGGGCAAATCTTGTTGAAACGGACATGAAAGCAAAGAAGTATCGTAAGTCATTCCGGCATGCTGGACAAAAAAATGGGTATACCCCATGGACATTAGCAAAAGCAGCTTATGCCACTGATAAACTTGGGAATTGTACAGAAATTGTATTTTTAGCAAATCAATTGGATGAAGATGATAGTACAGAGCTTCGTAAGCACTTACTGAATTTACAGTTCCAGGTGTTAAAAAGTGAAAAATATGATGCCACTGTTATTAAATAAACCCGATGCGTGAAGCATCGGGTTTATTTTTATCCCGCTATTTGTGGGCAGTAAGACCCCACTGATGGAAGTTTCACTTTATACAAGCACCTTTTCAAAAGCTCAGGGTATGATGATTATTGACACTCCCACCCCTAAAGGGGCAAGCTGGCTAATGCCAGTGGGATTCTTGCTACCAAAGGCGAAGTTCATTTCTGATATCGCTGACGTGCAAGATTGCGGTGTGCCATCACCACTCTCACGACAGACCATATAGGTTCGTGAGCTACGGTACTGTGACCATACCATACAGCTAGTTGCGTGTTCAAATGTTTTAGCGTCTTGTTCTTGACGACACATATAGTTTTACCGATAGCGTGAATTAGACTATCGAACCTCATACTATATTCTGCTTTCAATGAACACATAAGCGTTTTAAAGACTTGTTCTTGTCTATAGTTGAATTATACCTAAAAAACAAGTGTTTTTATACGAAAAAGCGATACTTTCATCCCATGCCTAAAGGCGGACTAAAGTCCTGCATGGGCTTTCCCGTATCGCGAAATCTGTAATAACTGGGCGAAAGGGGAAAAGGTGATGAAACAAAATAAGGAGGAATTTATAAAGAGTGAGGGCGCTGATTTCCCTGGGGAAACCTATGCAAATTGTGTGCTACAGCATGTGTTTCAATTTCAGCGAGATTACTTGTTGCAAGAGATGTTTATGATTCATCGTGCTCATATTATCATGCTTATTGAGCAAAAATTAATGAAACAAAAAGATGCAAAAGTTATTTTAACAGCGTTAGAAAAAGTGGCACAAATTCCAAAGAGTCAATTACTGTATGAGAAGGAGCATGAAGATCTCTTTTTTTTAGTGGAGCATTTAATTGGGCAAGAAGCAAATCATAATTTTGTAAGTAATATGCATATTGGCAGGAGCCGGAATGATATGGGGGTTGCGATGTATCGGATGAGTTTGCGTCGCTATTTACTCCGTTATATAGAGCATTTTCTTCTTTTACAAGAAAGTGTGTTGGAAGTTGCGAATGAACATATGGAAACAATCATGCCTGCTTATACGCACACACAACCTGCCCAGCCGACAACATTCGGTCATTATATGTTAGCAATATATGATACAATGCATCGGGATTTAGAACGTGTTTGGAAGGTATATCATCATGTCAATCAATCTCCTTTGGGTGCAGCTGCTCTATCTACTACAAGCTTTCCTATAAATAGACAGCAGGTTGCAAAGTTGCTCGGTTTTTCAAGTGTTATTGAAAATTCATATGACGCTATTGCAAGCGCAGACTATTTATTAGAAACAAGCGCGACACTTATGGTAGCGATGACGAATAGCAGTAGATGGCTCCATGATTTCTTACTACTAGCAACAAAAGAATACAATGGGATTACTGTTGCAAACCCATACGTACAAATCAGCAGTATAATGCCGCAAAAACGGAACCCTGTTTCCATTGAACATGCTCGTGCTCTCGCTAGCAGTGCACTTGGAGAAACTTTCACTGTATTTCAAATGATTCATAATACACCGTTTGGAGATATTGTTGATACAGAAGATGATTTGCAACCTTATTTGTATGAAGGAATCGAAAAGGCAATTCGTGTGTTTTGTATGATGAATGCAGTAATTCGAACGATGAAGGTGGAAGATGAAGTTTTAAGAACTCGCTCGTTTCAACATGCAATTACAATAACAGATTTTGCAGACGCATTAACAAAAAATTATAAGATTCCTTTTCGGCGTGCTCATCGTGCTGCAAGTGATATTGCAACAATGTCTATACAGCAGAAAAAAGAGTTACATGAACTGAATTTCACAGAAGTAAACATATATTTACAAGAAAACTTTCATGTAATACTTTCAGAAAAAGAATGGGATGATATTATATCACCAGAATCATTTGTTGAAAAACGGACTGTATATGGTGGGCCGAGCAAAAAAGAAATGGTACGTATGATTCAAAAGAGGAGAGAGTGTTTTAAGAACGAAGAAATTACATTCGAAAGGGAAAAGCAACGGATCTCACAAGCTGAAAAAGAAGTAATGACGATAGTCTGGAATATTATTGAATCGTAAAAGCAGGATTTAATGAATGAATCGCCAATATTCTATTTAAATATAAAAATATAAATCCAAATAAACCCCTTCTTTTTAGGTGGGAGAGAGCATACGGCCATGCATAGAAACGGTCAGATCCTTTTTCTGCCTCATGCCAAGGTAAAACAGAGAGAGAAAATGAGTGTAAGTCACCTTTTCTTCTTCGTATCAACGACTTATATGTCGAAAAATCAAAAGGGATTTATATAGAAAGAAGAGATTGTCGATGATTCAATTACAGGTATATAAAGATGTTTCTTACTTTAAGAAGGAAGTCACCTCCATTTTGGAAATGAATGAGCAAGAAAATAATTTATTATTAGGGGTGTTACAGTCTACGGAGAATCCGTTGTTTATGGCAATAGCAAAGCAAAATGAAAAAATTGCTCTCATACTTCTTCAAACTGAGAAAAAGCAAATGATTGTTGCTAAATCCGAGATTTCGCAAGAGGCTATAGAGGGAATAGCGAAACAATTAACAAAGGTGTATCCAGATATACCGGGATTGATTGGTGAAAAGCGAGTGGTGAAACAATTAGCTGAAGAGATTGCAAAATTAGAACAAAAGAAGCTTTCTATTCGTATGAATCAAGGTGTGTATGAATTAAAAAAAGTAAAGAAGAAATGGGGTGAATATGGAGTTTTCCGGCGAGTAAACAGCGTTGAACTACCATTAATTGAAAAGTGGGTGCACCAATTTTGTGAAGATGTTCATTTGCCCACTACGGAAGAAAAAGCAAAACAAACTGCAAACACATTAGTAAGTACAAATCGGTTGTTTGGATGGGAAGTAGATGGGAGATTAGTTTCAGTAGCTGCAATTACAAGGCCTACTAAGAGTAATATTACAATCAATTTTGTATATACACCAAAAGAAGAACGTAAACAAGGGTACGCTTCTAATTGTGTAGCTACCCTTAATCAGCTCATGTTAGACCGAGGTTATAAAACAACTACTTTATATACAGACTTAGCAAATCCAACGTCGAATAAGATTTACCAAGAGATAGGATATGAACCAATAATGGAATCTGTATTAATATTTTTAGAACCGATAAGATAAAAGGCTCGCTTATATGCGAGCCTTTTGCTATGAAACTATTTTTCATCAATGCGAATTACGCCGCCAGATTCGAAATGGGGTGTATCTAAGAGATGGATAACCGCTTTAGCGACATATTCAGGGGAGAGTAATTTTCCTTCTTCTTTTAAAGCGATAAATCGATCTAAGTTAGTAAAATCTTCTTTTTCTGTTTGCCGAATTTGTTGCTGCATGTCTGTGTCAACAACACCTGGGGCAAAAGCAATTGTTTTTACTGGATATTCTTTTTCAGCTTCCTCTATAGCGACACATTGTGTAAACATGTTCACGCCAGCTTTCGTTGTACAATATGCTCCCCATCCAAAGTATGGTTTTTGGCCGGCTCCTGAAGAAATGTTAATAATACGTTTGTCCACGTTCCAATTTTTCGTATGTTTCATAAACGAAGAAGTAAGGATCATCGGTGCAATTAAATTAATTTGTACATTTGCAATCAAAAGTTCACTTTCTGATTTTTCAATCGGTTTCATTGGTGCGAGGGTACCGGCATTATTAATCAAATGGATAGACGATACGTTTTCTTTTTCAATGGATGAAAAGATTGTTTCAAAATGAGTTTCTAGATTATGTACATCTTGGAGATCGATTGAGTGAAATGTTAAAGGAATATCTTTTTGTTTTGCTTTTTCAATAAGCTTTTCATTTTGTCTTCTAGAAATACAAATGAGTCGTGTATTTTCCTCTAATAATTGTGTAGCGATTGCCTCGCCTAATCCTTGTGAAGTACCTGTTACAATGACGTAGCGCATTTCTTTAAAACCCCTCCCATATTAAATGTAATAAGTGGTGTTGATAAGGTGTTTTATCTACATGTTATAGTATAGAGCATCTTATATAAAGAAATAAATCTCCTCATATGAGGAGATTTATTGTTTATTTTAAGGAAAGTAATCTTTTGAATAAAATGTTGTTTTCAAGATGTACATGCTGGAATAAATCAGATTCAAAATCTTCTAGACGATTATAAACCATACGATATGTGCGGCATGCATGCTCTGGAGGAGTAAAATCATTTGTAATGATTCGTAATTCTTTTATAAGATCGCCAGCTCCATCATGCTCTTGTTCTAATTCTTCAAGCCTTTCAATTGCCAAAATTAAATTTTCTTGAGTTGAATTTTGTTCGTATTTTTTGATAAGCGGGAATACAAGAGTTTCTTCTTTTATTATATGTTGTTCAAGTTCTAATTTTAATTCATGAAAAAGTCGGTGAACGGTACTTAAATGCGACTCTGTTTGACCATGTACGCGAAATACTTTTGTTACATATGGGCTCAGCTGTGGCAATTCTTCTTGAATATATCGATGATGTTTTTGGATAATATGGTCAATTAGTATAGAAAAATTAGCCTCACTCCAGTTTGTAGATTCATTATTTTTTGATTTATATAAAATATATTGTTTATTTAATAGCTTTAAAAGTTCATCAGGAGAAATTTCTTTTGTTTGTGTCGCTATTTCAATTGTTTTGTCCCCGCCACAACAAAAATCAATACGATGTTTTTTAAACAAATCACTTGCTTGTGGAAAAGTGGTAACTATTTCACCAACAATAGATGTTTTAGTAAAAGGTGTAGCCATATGAATCACTCCTCTGTTCATTTGTATGCTTTTAGCATAATGGATAAGAAAAGAGATCGAAGTGATTATAATCACAAATATAATGTAGAATTCATGAATGTTTTGTACATGCGGGGAGGAGTTGTTCAATCTGTTTGAAAAAGTAATGGTGGTGATTCTTCTTTTGAAAATGATATCGAATAAGCCTTGCTGAATTTCTTGCAACAAATGAAAAAAGAGTTGGAAATGCTCATGTTACAATAAACTAAGGTGGTGAGGAAATGAAACATAAAATGGGATTATATAATGGGCCATTTCAATCTATTCAATCTGGAAAAAAGGTATTTGAAGTACGCTTATATGATAAAAAGCGTCAGAATATACAAAAAGACGATAAAATCGAATTTACAAATCTAACAACAAAAGAAACAATTTGTGTAAAAGTAACTGAGTTAAAATGTTATCAAACATTTCAACAGATGTATGAAGACATTGATAAAGAGTTGCTGGACTGTGCAAACTGGAGTGTAGAAGAAATGCTAGCAAGTACATATGAAATATATACGAAAGAACAAGAGAAAAGGTGGGGAACAATTGCTATTGGGGTTGAAGTAATAGCATGATTCGAAATCGTAGCTCACTCATTTTGATACAAGAAAACAAGGTTGCTCTTATAAAACGTGTTCGAAAGAATGAAGTGTATTTTGTCTTTCCGGGTGGAGGGATTGAAGAGTATGAAACACCGAAAGAAGCGACAATACGTGAGGCTTATGAAGAATTAGGCGTGCATGTTGAAGTTCAAAAATTTGTTACGAAGTATGAGTATAAAGGCACTCAGTATTTTTATGAAGCTCGTATCATTGGTGGTGTTTTTGGTACAGGAAAAGGTGAAGAATTTACAAAGAGTGATAGGGGACAATACATTCCAGTTTGGATTCCTGTAAAAGAGCTATTAAATTTAAATATCAAGCCATATGAAGTAGCGAAAATGATATTTCATTGTTACAAAAACGTGAAGTCTGACGACATACAATAAAAACCATTGACATACATACCTGAATTCAGTATTGTATTCAGGTATGTGTTCAAAATCAGGAGGTTTTTATGAGTAATCAAACTACACATCATGTAAAAATGACAACAGCGGATCCATCTGGAATTGGTCTATTTGGATTAGCAATGGTAACACTTGTAGCATCATCACAAAAGCTAGGATTAACTGATGGCGTTTCATTTGTATTACCATGGGCAATCTTTTTAGGAGGATTTGCACAACTTTTTGCTTGCGTTCACGATGCAAAGCATAATAATACGTTCGGTACAACTGCTTTTGGTGCGTATGGTCTATTTTGGTTAGGTGTTGGGACATCATGGTTAATTCAACTTGGTGTATTTGGCGAAAAACTGGCACAAGCTGTAGATCCAAAGCAACTTGGTGTTGCATTTATTGGGTACCTAATTTTTACAATTTTCATGACTATTGGAGCAATGGAAACACATAAAGTATTATTTATGATTTTTGTACTTATTGATTTCTTATTTATCGGTCTTTCATTTAGTACTTTAGGTGTTATGCCACATGCTATGCATAATTTAGCAGCGTATTCTGAACTATGTATTTCATTACTATCTTTCTATGGTTCAGCAGCTGCTGTATTAAATACACATTTCGGAAAAGTTGTATTACCAGTAGGAAAGCCATTTGGCATTTTTAAAAAATAAGAGTAGAGGAGCACGAATGACAAGAAGAGTCATTCGTGCTTTTTTTATAGCGTGCCCAGTTAAGCTAAGTATTGCTTACTGGTGAAAGTCTAGGTAAGAACCAACTCGCCTAGTAGCTGATAGGCAACTAGTGGAGAAATTCTAAAGTTGAAGCCCTGGGAGAAAAATGTTGTGTAAAATGTACAAAAAATAGAGAATTCAGCTTTACTTTTATTATATCGATATGATATAGTGATTATAAACCATTTTACTTTTAATAATATAGAGATTTAAATGAGCTGTAACTTCAGAAGAGGATAGCAATGTTAAATCTCCTCTGCGGTTGCAGTTTTTTAATGTCGTTATTATTGTTGTAAAGTGGTCGAAAATGAATATGTACATATAGGTACATTGTAGGAGGATTTTTTCATGCAAAACGGTAAAGTAAAATGGTTTAACTCAGAAAAAGGTTTCGGATTCATCGAAGTTGAAGGCGGAGAAGACGTATTCGTTCATTTCTCAGCTATCCAAGGCGAAGGATTCAAAACTTTAGAAGAAGGTCAAGAAGTTACTTTCGAAGTAGAACAAGGTAACCGTGGACCACAAGCTACTAACGTAGTTAAGAAGTAATTGAATTGAAAAGAGAAGGGCTTGCCCTTCTCTTTTTTTATTGTGCTTGATTCATTTCATTCTTTCGAATGTATGTTTATCCCGCTATTCGCGTGCAATAATACTCTCACCTCAACATTCGACGAAAACAAAGAAGCTAGACGAGAGATAAAGCAAACCTCGCTGATTAAAGCTTTACTCTATATACAAAAAAATTTAGTTATTTTTGTCTGAATATTCAAAAAGTAATCCCGGGATCTTTTTTATAAATTTTGTTTTGTGTATTTGTACAGTGGGGAATATATAATTAAAAATATAATCAGATAAGGAAGAGGGATATGACTTGAATGAACCTAAATATTATATTGTCTTTGATGTTGAACGGAATTTTCGACCTTATAAATCGCAAGATCCCTTGGAAGTGGTTGATATTGGGGCAATCAAGGTAGAAGCAAGTACAGTGCGTATAATAGGACAATTTTCTTCACTTGTTAAACCAACCGCACCTCTAACCCGCCATACAACAAAATTAACAGGCATTACAAAGCAAGATTTAAAAGAGGTAGAAGTGTTTCCAGAGGTAATGGAGCGATTTCTTCAATTTGCTGGGGATGATTATATGTTTATAACATGGGGAAAGGAAGACTATAAATTTCTTGCGCAAGATTGTAAGCTACATCATATAGAATGCCCTAATATAGAGAATGAGAGAAAATTTGATTTGCAAAAATTTGTATTTCAAGCATATGATCAATTATTTATACATACACCAAGTTTAAAATTTGCGGTGGAACAATTTTCTTTAGAATGGGAAGGAAAGCAGCACCGTGCCTTTGCAGACGCTAAGAACACCTTGAATATCTTTCTTAAAGTATTCAAGGAAAAGGATATTTATAAGCGGTATAAACGAAATGAAGAACTCGTACTTGTAAAGAATGGTTTATTAACTGAAAAAGCAAAAAAGAAAATGAAAAGATGGGTATTTAAAGAATTAAAGAAAAAAGAACACAGTCCATTTACTTGGGATGATTTTCAAAATAGCAAGACATGGGGGAATATAACGGAACGATATTATATTGATAATAACACAATACGACTTTTACAAAATTATTTTACTATGGCTGTAAAGAAAGGTGAGCAGCAGTTGCGAGTGTTAGAAGAGATAAATAACAAAATAAATGATGCATAGTCAAAAGTTAAAAGTGTTCGTGTAAATGAATATATAAAGAATTGTTTTTTTGTTAGGCTTCTTTAATTAGAATAACAATGATTATATACACGTATTTTTTGAGGTGAATAGATGAAAAAATTGTACTTAGTAATAAGTGTGCTTCTAAATTTTATTTTTGGTTTTCTTTTTGGGGGGGGAATAACCGTTTATTTAATCAATTGTCTATTTAATGGTTGCTCAGATATGGTAGAAGAAGAATGGGCGGATATGGTTATGGGGTTAGTTATTACTTTGATAATAGGTGGTATTCTTTTTCCGATGATTATATTTACGAACAGAAAGTTTTTACATGCTGTGAAGATGAGAAAAAACATTATTTTCTTGTCATTTCCCCTTTTTTTATTCTAGGTACTTTTTTTAGTTTTTCTTTAAGATCGAACCATATCGGTCCATTTTAAAGAAAGTGCGGCATTTCTCGTGATTATTCCCCTCTCATCAGTTGTTCTTACGGACAATTCTCCTTGAGCTGTCTCCCTTAAATTCTGATATATTTTATTGTAGTTTAAAGATAACTGCTTTTCTTCAGTTCTAGTAGTTATACAAACAATAGCCTGATAGGATATATTGAAGAAATGTCATCTTTTTGAATTCTAATAGTAGGTTTTCGTGTCCGGATATGTATAGTAACCAAGGTAGAGGCAAAGGGATG
The DNA here is from genome assembly GCF_000374885.1 of Bacillus sp. 105MF. Taxonomy (NCBI): domain Bacteria; kingdom Bacillati; phylum Bacillota; class Bacilli; order Caryophanales; family Bacillaceae; genus Bacillus; species Bacillus sp. 105MF. The sequence continues at coordinate 248,057 of NZ_KB895570.1, forward strand.
TGAGTAAAAATAAAAGAGCGCTACAGAATAGTGCTCAATAAAAACCATAATATGGAAGAGGGGGTGTAATTGTAAAATAAAACTGGTCTGTGAATGACCCCTCCTTAACACTCTTACGAGTTGTTTGAAGAAGGGACTTCCTGTTTCATAGAGCGTTGCTGCTTGGGAATCTAAGCAGTCTTACATACTCACCACAGGCGTCGTTTATACTGTTTGGACACAACCTTGCCCTACAGTTTCATTCTCGGTCGTTCTCATAAGTAATCGCTCTAATCCTTTTCGCAAAATGTTGAGACTTGCATTATAATCTCTGTCTAACACTGTTCCACACTTTGTACAAATATGTGTCCGAATCGAAAGTGATTTTTCCACACGATTCCCGCAGCTAGAACAATCTTGTGATGTGTACGCTGGGTCTACTCTCACAAGTAAACCGCCAAATTTCTCACACTTATATAAAAGCATCTTACGAAAAGCGCCCCAGCCTGCATTAGAGATCGACTTCGAAACTTTTCGATTCCGAACCATCTTTCGAATATCCAGATTTTCTATACAAATCACCGAATACATTTGCGTGAGATGATAACTTAATTTGTGTAAGAAATCTTTTCTTTGATTCGCTACCTTTTCATGAAGGATCTGAATTCGTTCTACTTGCTTCTTATAGTTCGCAGAGTCCTTCTTTTTCTTCGAAAGGTTACGCTGTGCTTTCCGCAGTTGTTTTTCTTTTTGCAGAAGAAATCTTGGATTTTCAAATACCGTTCTATTTGAAAGAACAGCGTATTGATTCAGTCCTACATCTATACCAATTGCATTTTC